>NZ_JBQTCJ010000019.1:0-66620 GCF_052380005.1 Salinarimonas sp. NSM | reverse complement strand
GCCAGAACAAGGCGGAGTTTCGCAGAGGAATCCTGTAGGGGAAGGTGGCTCGGCGAAGCCGAGACGGATGGGGCGCGGCGCGTAGCGACGCGTTCCGCAAAGCGGAAGCCGGCGTGTCCGCTGCCGCCGTCGCTCTTCGGCTTCGCCGAACGCGCTTCGCGCACCCCATCCGTCACCGCGCTTCGCGCGGCGCCACCTTCCCCTACAGGAAGGAAATCGGCTCCGCCGAAGCGCCTTCGGCGTCCCCCATCCGTCTCGTCGGCTCCGCCGCCGATCCACCTCCCAAGATGGGGGAGGAGCGCCCTCCCCTCACCGCTTGCCCCAGAACCCCTCCATCATCGCGCGCATCATCGCGATCTGGGCGTCCTGCATCTCGCGGCCGGCGTCGATCAGCTTGCGATAGGCGTCGAAGGCGGCCTCGGCGGCGGCCTGGGGATCGGAGGGCGGGTCGGGCTCGGGCTCCGGCTCGGGCTTGGGGGGCGCGCCCATCATCGTGGCGAACATGTCCTCCCAGGGGTTCGCCGCCGGCGCCGGCGCGGGCTTCGCGGAGGGACGGGGCCGGTCGGCCCCTCCCCCCGCGGCATTCAGCTGCGCGCCCATCATCGCCATGCCGTCCATGAGCGTCGAGGCGAGGATCGGCAGCATCTTGCCCGTCGCCTCACCGGCCACGCCCGAGAGCGCGGCCGCCTGCTCGGAGACGCGCGTCACGTAGTCGGGCGAGCCGAACATGGTCGCGAGCGCGTCCGCGCCGGTGTCTCGGGAGCGCTGCGAGAAGGCCGTCTTCGGGTCCGACCAGGCGCCGGAGAAGGCGCCCGTCGCCATCATGCGCACCAGCGCGTCCATCGACTCGGGGCTCGCGGCCGAGCGCTGGAGGCCCATGGCGAAGGCCGGAACCAGGGCCGCCACGGCCTTGCGCGTGTCCTCGGTCGAGAGGCCGAAGGCCTTGGCGAGGTTGTCGAAGGCGGCGCCGCCCTGGGCGGTGCGGATCAGGTCGAAGAGGTTCGTCATCGCGGGCTTTCGCGCTCGTGCTGGCTTCGCGCCATCCTGGGCCAAGGCGCGCGGGAAGGAAACAGCGCTCTCGCGGAAGAGCCTGCCGCGCGCGAGCCTACTCCGCCGGCTTCAGCGCCGCGCCGTCGGCGGATGCGGGAACGGGCTTGGCCGCCTTCGGCTTCCACGGCAAGGCCTTGAACCAGCCGACCACCCAGGCTGTGGCCACCAGCGCCGCGATACCCGCGACGTTGGCGATCGCGTAGGTGACGGGCTCGCGCCCGGCGAAGTCGAGATAGATGCCGGCGAGCCGCGAGACGACGAGCCCCACGGCGAACACCGCCAGGGTCTGCCGGCCCACCATGGCGAGCACGCGCGCCGGCGCGTTGTGCAGGAGCCCGCCCCAGCGGTCGACCACCCACAGCGCGACGTAGGCCAGCGCCAGGAAATGGACGAGCCGCAGGATGCCGAAGCGCGTCTTGTTTATCACCGGCGCGAGCGCCTCGCGCCCCGCGCCGGCCCAGTCCACCGCCTGGAAGATCGGCCAGTAGGCGAAGGGCACGGTGGCGACGAGGATCGCGACGCAGGCCCCGAGCAGCAGCGGGCTCGCCCGCCGCGGTGCCGGCAGGTCACCGCGCATCCAGAAGAAGCCCAGGAAGAACAGGAGCTGCCAGCCGAAGGGGTTGAAGAACCACGTGCGGTCGGACCACGGCTCGGCCGGCAGGTCGAGGAGGCGCAGCTGCGCGGCCACCCACAGCGCCGCGACGAAGGCGAGCGCCAAGGCGAGGCGTGCGCGCGCCAGCACGACCACCACCGGCATCAGCGCCAGGATGACGAGATACATCGGCAGGATGTCGAAGTAGTTCGGCACGTAGGTCAGCGTCAGGAAGCCGACGAGGTTCGTCGCCGTGTCCTCGAAGAAGGGCACGAGGTTGAGCTCCTGCATGTACGTCTTGTCGCCGAAGGGCATGGGGCCCGCGACGGCGACGAGCGCGGCGATGACGAGGAACACCGCCACGTGCACCCAGTAGACCTGCCACACCCGCTGCACGACGCGCGCCGTGCCGATGCCGACCCCCTGGCGATCGAAGACGCGGCCGAAGGCGAGCGCCGAGGCCATGCCCGACATGAAGACGAACATCTCGGTCGCGTCCGAGAAGCCGTAGCGGGCGGGGATGAAGTTCGACCACAGGTTCCACGGCACGTGGGCGATCATGATGATGATCATGCCCAGACCCCGGAACACGTCGAGGCGCGCGTCGCGCGGGCGGGCGGCGGCGGGCTGTCCCGCGTGGCTCGTCGGCATGGCGTTCTCCGGCGTGCTCTGGCTGCGCGGGCTCGTGCTGGGGTGCGGACCACGCCGTTCTACACGCGCGCTGCGCGCGTGCGGGTCACGATGCTGCGAGGTTCGGGCCGCGAGAGAAAAACGCGCCGGGGGCGTGCGCGCCCGCGCCGCATGCTCTAGTTATCGCCCGGCCCGCCCCGAGCGGGCGCACGCACACGGAGATCACGTATCATGACGATCAAGGTCGGCGACCGCCTCCCCGAGGTGACCTTCCGCGCGATGACGCCCGAGGGTCCCGTCGAGCGCCCGTCCAAGGCGGTGTTCGAGGGCCGCAAGGTGGTCCTGATCGCCGTTCCCGGCGCCTACACCCCAACCTGCACGCTCAACCACGTGCCGGGCTACATCGCCCACGCCGGCGCCATCAAGGGCAAGGGCGTCGATGCGATCGTGGTCACCGCCGTGAACGACCCGTTCGTGATGGGCGCCTGGGAGAAGTCGCTCGGCGCCGACGGCAAGCTCGAGTTCGTCGCCGACGGCAACGGCGACTTCGCCCGGGCGATCGGCCTCGAGCTCGACGGCTCGGGCTTCGGGCTCGGCCTGCGCTCGAAGCGCTACTCGATGATCGTCGAGGACGGCGTGGTGCGCGCGCTCAACGTCGAGGACGCGCCGGGCAAGGCGGACGCGTCGGGCGCCGAGGCGCTGATCGCGCAGCTCTGAGCGCCCGACCCGCCCCATCGGGCCGGGTCCGACGGCGCTCTAGAAGGATGGGGACAGCTCCCGCGGTGCCGGCCGCCGCGGCGGCTCCTCCTCCGGCTCCGCCAGGGCGTAGGCGATCAGGTTCGCCTCGGTCTCGGCCATGGCGGCGCGGGCCTCGAGCTTGCGGCGCATCTGGGCGGAGGTGCCGCGATAGCGCTGCGCCTTGTCCCGGGCGAGGCGGGCGCGCCGGCGCGCGGCGGCGAGGTCCGCGGGCGTGTAGACGCCATCGATGCCGATCACGACGGCCTCCCGCAGGCGAGGGGCCGTTCGGCCGGCCCGAGGAGCGCGGCAGCCGCGGCGGCGGTGCGTGCGACGCGGCCCTCGGCGGCGCCCGTGCCGTCCGACCGGGCGCGGGCGACGTGCCCGAGGAGCGCGACCTCGTCGGCGGTGGCGCGGCAGCAGGAGGCCGGCAGCACGGCGAGCGGTCGACCCCCATGCGCCTCGAGCGCCCGCACGAGCCCGGCGAGCGCACCGACGAGGAGGGCGGCGCGCTCGGGCGCGAGCGCCGCCTCGGCCTCGGCGAAGGCGGCCTCGATACAGTCGGTCTCGCCGGTCGCGCGGGCGCCGGCCACGTATCGGGCGACGGCCAGCGCCAGGCGGGCACCCGCATCGGGGCAGACCTCGGAGACGCGGCGCGGCACCGCGCCCGCACGAGGGCAGGGCGACTCGCAGGGGATCGCCGCCGCCTCGACGGCGGTCGGCAGCGGCGGCGCCGCCGCGCGTCCCGGCGCGCCGAGCGGATCGATCGGGGTCTCGGTCATTGCAGCTCTCCAGACCGCCGGGTTCAAGGCCCGGGCTCGAAGCTTCTCCCCACCATGCCGGACGCGGCGCCCCGGTCAAGCAAAAACATCATTCAAATCAATAGCTTAGAA
Organism: Salinarimonas sp. NSM; assembly: GCF_052380005.1. NCBI lineage: Bacteria > Pseudomonadati > Pseudomonadota > Alphaproteobacteria > Hyphomicrobiales > Salinarimonadaceae > Salinarimonas > Salinarimonas sp. NSM. Next base: position 62,720 of record NZ_JBQTCJ010000019.1, on the reverse strand, counting down.
TTAGAAAAGGTCGAAGCTGGACCGCATGCGGACGCACCCCGGCTTGACAGGCACGCGCCGCGGGGGCTCGTCTCGACGAAAGGCAATGCCGGGAGGAGGCGAGCGTGAGCGTCGAGATGGTCATCAGCGTCATCGCCCGCGACAGGCCCGGGCTGGTCAAGCGGCTCTCGGCGCTCGTCGCCGGGGTGGGCGGCAACTGGATCGATTCGTCCATGGCGCGCCTCGGCGGCGCCTTCGCCGGCATCGTGCGCGTCTCGCTGCCGGAGGGCGCCGCCGGCGAGCTCGAGGCGGCGCTCGACGGCCTCGCCGAGGAGGGGATCACGGCCCTCGCACGGCGGTCCGAACCGCAATCGCCGCCCGCGGGGCAGGCGGCGGTGCTCGAGCTCACCTGCTCGGATCACCCGGGCATCGTGCGCGACATCGCCGATCGGCTCGCGGCGCGGAAGGTGAGCATCGACGAGCTCGAGACCGAGGTCTTCTCCGGCTCGATGTCCGGCGATGCGCTGTTCTCGGCCAAGGCGCGCATCGTCCTGCCCGAGGGCGTCTCGGCCGCCGTGGTGCGCGAGGACCTCGAGGCGATCGGCCTCGACATCATGGCCGAGATCGTGCTGCGCGAGACCGCGTGATCCGGCCCGCGGCCGCGCGAACGCAGGCGGCCCCTCCGCGTTGTCCATGACGAGACGGAGGGTCCCATGAACACCCCGACGAGCATCCCGACGGAAGACGAACGCGAGCATGGTCGCGATCTCGCGCCCGAGCCGAAGCCCGCGCGCGAGACGCCGGAGCGCGACCGACACGGGCGCCTGCCGCCGGCCGGTCCCCACGACTCCCCCGATCTGACCAACCCCGACGCGACACCGGGCACCGGCGTGCTACCCGGCCGCGGCCGCGAAGGCGTCGACACCGATCCCGGCGGCGGCTGAGCGCGGCCCCTCGACTCCCGCACCCCACGCGTTATCTACATCATCCAGGCGTGTGAGCCGTCTGCCGGACGGCCCGCGTGGCAGCACGATCCCGGGTCGCTTCCTCGCGGAAGGCGGTCCGTCTTCCCCCGGAGACCGGCGTGACGACGACGAACGAGCCCGAAGAGCCTCATCACGCGGAGGAGCCCTCCCGGGCGAACGAGCGCATCCCCCCCGACGAGCCCTTCCACGCCGACGCGAACGAGAGCGACGGCCGCGTACGCGACGGCGCAGAGACCTCGCGGCTGTCGCGCGGCGGCAACGCGCGGGGCGAGGGCGTGCAGGACCGGCACTCGGACATCTTCTTCGCGGCCGTCGAGAAGACGCGCATGCCCATGATCGTCACCGACCCGCGGCAGCCGGACAACCCGATCGTCTTCTGCAACCGTGCCTTCTCGGCGATGACCGGCTACGCCATGGAGGAGATCGTCGGCCGCAACTGCCGCTTCCTGCAGGGGCCCAAGACCGATCGCGACGTCGTCGCCCAGGTGCGGCGCGCCGTCGACGAGCGGCGAGAGATCGCCGTCGAGATCCTGAACTACCGCAAGAACGGCGCGGCCTTTTGGAATGCTCTGTTCGTCTCGCCCGTCTACGCCGACGACGGCGAGCTCGTCTTCTTCTTCGCCTCCCAGCTCGACGTCACGCGCCGGCGAGACGCCGAGGACGCGCTGCGGCAGTCGCAGAAGATGGAGGCGCTCGGACAGCTCACGGGCGGCATCGCGCACGACTTCAACAATCTCCTCCAGGTCGTGAGCGGCTACGCCGAGATCCTAGACGGCCAGCTCGATCTGATGCCCGAGCGTCCGCCGAAGATGGAGCGTGCCGTCGCCCAGATCCGGATCGCCTCCGACCGTGCTGCGACGCTCACCCAACAGTTGCTCGCCTTCGCCCGCAAGCAGCGGCTCGAGGGGCGCGTCATCAATCCCAACGAGCTCGTCGAGACGCTCTCCGAGATGGCGCATCGCACGCTCGGCGACGCGGTCACCATCGCCGTGGACCCCGCGCCGGACCTGTGGAACGCGCGGCTCGACGTGGTTCAGGCCGAGGTCGCGCTCCTCAACGTGCTCATCAACGCCCGCGACGCCATGCCCGGCGGCGGTCGCGTGACGCTCTCGACCCGCAACCGCGAGATCACGCCGGGCGAGGAGGGCGCCTTCGACGACATCCCCGCCGGCCGCTACGCCATGATCGCGATCACCGACACCGGCGTCGGCATGCCGCCGGAAGTGGCGCGGCGCGTCATGGACCCGTTCTTCACGACGAAGGACGAGGGCAAGGGCACCGGTCTCGGCCTCTCGATGGTCTACGGCTTCATGCGCCAGTCCGGCGGTGCCGTACGGATCTACTCGGAAGTCGGCCGGGGCACGACCGTGCGGCTCTACTTCCCCGCGGCTGCGGACGACGTCGAGGCGGACGCCGCGCGCCCGCGCGGCGCGACGGGCGCGCGCCTGCGCGAGCAGGACGGCGGCACGGAGACGGTCCTCGTCGTCGACGACCGGGTCGAGGTCGCGGATCTCGCCGAGAGCATCCTCACCGACTTCGGCTACCGCGTGCTCAAGGCGGGCGACGCCGCGCAGGCGCTCGACGTGCTCGACGGTGCCGACGGCGTCGATCTCCTGTTCTCCGACCTCGTCATGCCCGGCGGCATGAACGGGGTGATGCTCGCCCGCGAGGCGCGCCGCCGCCAGCCCAGGCTCAAGGTCCTGCTCACCACCGGCTACGCAGAGGCCTCGCTCGAACGCCAGGACGCGGGCGGCACGGAGTTCGACGTCCTCGACAAGCCCTATCGCCGCACCGAGCTCGTGCGTATGGTGCGACGCGTGCTCGACGGACCGACCGGCGTCGGCTGAGCCGGCGAAATGGCGTCGGGGCCGGACCCAGCGGCAAGCTCGGGCGTTGTCGAGCATCCATTCCTGTCCTGGTTCCTGGAGTACGCTCGCGATGCACACCATCCTCCTCGTCGACGACGATGCCCTCACGGCCATGGGCTCGGCCGACCTGATCGAGGATCTCGGCCACACGGTGCTCACCGCCCATTCCGGTAAGGAAGCCCTCGCGATCGCGGCGGAACGGCCCGATCTCGACCTCGTGGTCACCGACCAGTCGATGCCGGGCATGAGCGGCGTCGAGCTCGCCAAGGCGCTCCGGGCCGAGCGCCCGGCGCTGCCTGTGATCCTCGCCACCGGCTACGGCGCGCCGCCGGAGGGCGAGAGCCTGCCGACCCTGCCCAAGCCCTACGACCAGGCCCAGCTCGACGCGGCGATACGCAGCGCGCTCGCGCGCTGAGTGCGCGCCCTCAACGGCCGCGGAAGCGGACGCCGAGCCGCGTCGGACTGCGACGGACGACGTCGCAGACTCGGCGGATGGCGTCCGTGCCGTTGATGAAGAGCATGAAGGTGTCGGGCAGGGCCTCGGCCCTCGAGCAATGCACCTGCGCACCGCGATGCGAGATGTCGACGACCGTGCAGGCATAGCGCAGCCGGCGCGCCGGGTCGTAGGCGACGCTCGGGATGCCGATCGTGCGGCGAATCTCGCGGCGCCGCTCGTCTCCCGGCGCAGCGCCGTCGTACAGCCAGCCGCGATTCATGCCGTCCTCCCGGTTGTGGCCCGACGATACCCCCCGAACGTGATCCGTTCCTTAACTCTTCTCCGCCGATGCATCCGATCGCGCCGCGGGCTCCTCCGCCGTACGCGTCAGCGAGCCGCCGAGGAAGACGCCGAGCATCTGCCAGGACGGGAGGTGGTCGCACACCGTCTTGATCACGACGAGGAGCGGCACGGCGAGGAAGACGCCGACGGCCCCCCACAGCCAGCCCATCGCCGCGACGCCGATGAGGATCGCGATCGCGTTGAGCTCGAGGCGCCGGCCGAGGATGAGGGGCGTCACCACGTTGCCCTCGAGCGTCGTGCAGGCGAGGTAGACGAGCGGCGGTGCGAGCGTGGCGCCGAGCCCGTCGAACGCCACGAACGAAACCGCCGCGACGATGGCCACGCCGAGAAACGCGCCGATGTAGGGAAGGAAGTTGAGGAGCGTCGCCATGGCCCCGAACAGCGCGGGGGTCGGCATGCCCACGGCCCACAGCAGCAGGCCGACGACGATGCCGAGCGCCGTGTTGATGAGCGCGATCGTGAGGAGGTAGGTCGAGATCGATCGCTCGATGGCGCGCCCGATCTCGACCGCCGTGCGCTTGTCGTGGAAGGTCGGCATCACGTGCACGATACGCTCGTAGATCCGGTCCCCGGACGCGAGCAGGAAGGCGGTGAGCAGCGCCGCGATCGCGACGATCGCGGCCCCACGCAGCACGCCGCTCGAGGCGGTGGCGAGGAAGCCGCCCTCGCGCACGACCACCTCGTCGACCCCCGGCGCGGAATCGCCGCCGGTGATGGCGTCGACACGTTCGCTCGCCTGCTCCACGGCGGCGAAGGACGCGCGCAGGCTCTGCAGCTCCCGCTCGATCTCCCATCCGATCTGCGGGGCGCGGGCGACCCATTCCGACAGGGGATAACTGAGCGTGTAGGCGATGAGGGCGAGCGCGCCGGCGAGCGCGGCCACCAGCAGCGGGGACGTGAGCCAAGCGGGGATGCCGCGCCGCGACAGCAGGCGGACGATCGGGCTCAGCGTCAGCGTGACGACGAGGGCGAGCGCGAGCGGCAGGATCAGGTCCTGCGCCACGTAGAGCGCGCCCGCGCCGAGCACGACGGCGCAGACGTGAATGGAGAAGGCGATCGATCGCGTGAGGCGGGCATCGACGATGGGGCGCGGCGCCTCCTCGGCGGCGAGGGGCGGTCCCTCGCGCGGCTCCGGCGGCTCCGGCCGCCTCTGCTTCAGCATGTCGGCGGCCTCGTCCACGATGCGCATCCTCGGTTCGACCCGAAGAACGGCGCAGCTCGCGACGCGGTTCCACAAGAAACGGGACGGGTCGCGGCGCGACGCCGCAGGTCTTCTGCTAAGCTTCGCATCGGCGGGTGCGAAACCCGCGAGCGAATCGGGAGCGGCGGGCGATGGATGTCGGGCTCCTCTACGGCGGGCTTCTCGCGGCGGGAGCGCTCTGGGGCGTGCTCGCCGGGCTGGTCGCCGACCGCGCGCTCGGCCTGCCCGCGTTCGCGCTCGGGCTCATCCTCGCGCTGGCGACCCAGGTGATCGCCGACACGCTGGCGGAGGCGGGCACGTTCCCGACGATCTGCCGCGCGTTGATCCTCGCCGCCGCCCTGCAGGTCGCCTACGCGCTGGGGCTGCTGGTGCGGCGGCTGCGCCGCGGCGGGACCGACGAAGGCGGCTCGGCCCGCGAGCGGTCGCGCGCGCTCCCCGAGCGGCCCTGATCCGAGGAGCGGCCCTGATCCGAGCCGCCCGAGCCGCGCTCCCCTCCACTTCGAACGGCCGGGCTCTTCCGAGCGTTGTCGCGTCACACACCGCGAACACGCGAGAAGGAGAGCACCCATGGCGACACGCTTCGAGAACGGCCCGCCCGGCTACGGCGACATCTACGGGGACGAGCGCCGCGAGGGCATGCGTGCCCGCGTGGAGGTGCGCCGGGCGGCGCGCTACGCCCGCGACCACATGCCGGCCGTGCCGCCGACCCGTCGGCTCGCGACGGCGAGCGTCGGCGCCGCCGCCGTCGGCGCGCTCGCGGTGGGCGCCTTCGCCATCGGCGCGCTGGCGATCTCGCGGCTGGCGATCGACCGCATGGGCATGCGCCAGGGTCACATCGGGTCGCTGACGATCGACGAGCTGCGCGTGCGCCGCCTGCGGATCGACCGCCAGGACGGTCCGGATTCGCGCCCGCGCTACGCCTCCATGCGCCGGGTGTGACGCTCGGCTGCGCGAACCAAATCGGGCCGCGGGCCGTTCACCGGGCCGAAACGAGACAGCCCCGAACGAGGAGGCCCGAGATGACGACCGACCCCAAGGCGCGCGAGAAGCTCTTCGACCTGATCGAGGACGTGCGCGTGGCGATGATGACGACCGTCGAGGCCGACGGCTCGCTGCGTGCGCGCCCGATGTGGACGCAGAAGCCCGACGCGAACGGCGACCTCTGGTTCGCGACTCGAATCGACAGCGCCAAGGCCCGCGAGATCGGCCGCACCCATCGGGTCGGCCTCGCCTATTCGGAACCGGACGACCAGGACTACGTCTCCATCTCCGGCCGCGCCGAGATCGTGCGCGATCGCGCCGCGATCGACGCGCACTGGCAGGAGGGCATGCGCACCTGGTTCCCGAACGGGAAGGACGACCCGGAGCTCGCCTTCGTCAAGGTCACGCCCGAGTACGGCGAGTACTGGGACGCGCCCTCCTCCAAGATGCTCCACGTCTACGGCTACGCCAAGGCCGTGGTGACCGGGGAGCCGCCGCATCATCCGGGGAACCAGGAGAAGGTCGACCTCTGACGCCCGAGGCCGATGCACGCGCCGCGCTCGCTTGGGGCGCGGCGGTCACGTGCGCACGGCGCGGCTCTTCTTGGCGCTGCGGTCGAGCGCGATCGCGGCGCCGTTGATCTCGCCTCCGACGATGAAGATCACCGCGATCGTGTAGAGGAAGATCAGCGACATCATCGCGGTCGCGAGCCCGCCGTAGGTCGAGGCGTAGGCCCCCGGGAAGTGCGCGAGGTAGACGCCGAAGGCGATTCCGCCGACCGTCCACAGGACGAGCGTCACCGCTACGCCGGGCAGCACCGAAACCACGCTGCGTGTCCCCGCCGCGAGGAACTTGTGGGTGATCACGAGGGCGATCGCGATGAGCAGCGTCGTCGTCCCGAGCCGCACGAGCCCCACCGTCTGCGAGAACGGCGCGATCGCCGGAAAGAAGCCCGTCGCCGCCCGCCACAACAGCGGCCCGAGCACGACCGCGAGCGAGAACACCATCATCACCGCCGCGACGATGACCACGAAGACGATCGATTCGAGCCGCGTCACGTACCACGCCCGGTTCTCCCGCACCCCGTAGGCGCGGTTGAGGCCGACCCGGAGCGCCTCGATGCCGTTCGAGGAGAACCACAGCGCCAGCGCCGCGCCGATGGTGAGGAGGTCGCCGCGCCATTCGGTGAGCACGGTGCGCACCTCACGCGCCAGCGGCTCGGCGATCTCGACCGGCAGCACGTCGAGGATGATCTCGGTGGCGTTGTCGGCGAGCGTCCCGAACTCGAAGGTCGAGGCCAGCGCGGTCAGCAGGATCAGGAACGGGAAGAACGAGAACAGCGCCGAGAGGGCGATATGGCTCGCGATCGCCCAGCCGTCGTGCAGCAGGAAGCGGTCGTAGGCCAGGTTCAGGACGGCCAGGATCTTGCGCGCACGCGCCAAGTCGAGCTGCCTCCGCTGCGGCCGGGCCGGCGCGGTCCGCCGGCTCCTCCCCTCGCAGATGGCGCAAACGCGCACGCGAAGCAAGCTGGCGTACGCCGCCGCCACCCGATATGCCATGTGCGATGTCCGCACGTACCGACGAGACGCCCGCCGGGGCGGGTCCCGACATGGTGGCGCGCCTCGCGCCGCCGCTCTTCGTCCTGATCTGGGCGACGGGCTTCATCGTCGCGCGCCTCGTCGCACCGGACGCCGACCCGCTCACGTTCCTGTGGATACGCTACGTGCTCGCCATCGCCGTGCTGGCGCTCGTGGCGTTCCTCGCCCGCGCCCGCTGGCCCGACGGGCTCGCGGGCTGGCGCGACGGGCTGATCGCCGGCGTACTCCTGCACGGCGCCTATCTCGGCGGCATCTTCTGGTCCGTCGGGCACGGGCTGCCGGCGGGGATCGCGGCGCTCGTCGCCGGGCTCCAGCCGCTGCTCACGGGGCTCCTCGTCGCCCCGCTCCTCGGCGAGGTCGTCTCGCGCCGGCGCTGGCTCGGCATCGTCGTGGGCTTCGCCGGAACGCTCCTCGTCATCCTGCCGCGGCTCGGCGAAGCCGGCGGCATCCCGCTCGTCCCGCTGGCGATCGCCTTCGGAGGCGTCGTGGCGATCACGTTCGGGACGATTTGGCAGAAGCGCACCGCGGCGGGCGTCGACCTGCGCACGAACACGGTCGTGCAGTATTGCGGCGCGCTCGCCTTCACGCTGCCGCTCGCGCTCCTGCTCGAGGCGGGGGAGATCGCCTTCACGACGGAGGTGATCGTCGGCCTCGCCTGGGCGGTGCTCGGGCTGTCGATCGGGGCGATCTCGCTGCTCCTCGTGCTGATCCGCCGCGGCGCGGTGGCGGGCGTCGCCTCGCTGCTGTTCCTCGTGCCGCCCTGCTCGGCGGTGATGGCCTATCTCCTGTTCGGCGAGACCCTCGCGCCGGTGCAGATGCTCGGCATGGCGGTGGCCGCCGCGGGCGTCGCGCTCGCCAGCCGCGGCTGACGGGTCAGGAGGCGCGTGCGCGGCCCGCCAGCGCACGCGACAGGTCCTCGGCGCCGTAGGGCTTGCGCACGAGCTCGAAGCCGCCGAGCCCCTCCTCGGCGAGCACGTGGCTGTAGCCCGTCGTCAGCACCACCGGCAGCGCCGGGAGCCGTGAGCGGATCGCACGCGCGAGCGCCACCCCGTCCATGCCCGGCATCACCACGTCGGAGAAGACGACGTCGAAGCGCTCCGGCCCCTCGTCGAGCGCGGCGAGCGCCGCCTCGCCATTCGAGACCCAGGTCGTGTCGAAGCCGAGGTCCTGGAGCGTCTGGGTGGCGAAGGCGCCGACCTCACGATTGTCCTCGACGACGAGCACGCGCCGCCCGCCACCGTCCGCGAACGGCCGGGCATCGTCAGTGCGGCCCGCCGGCGCGCGCGCGGGCGGCGCGATGCGCGGCAGGCAGAGCGTCATCACCGTGCCCTCCCCGACCGTGCTCTCGGCCGAGACGTCTCCCCCCGACTGCCGTGCGAAGCCGAAGACCTGGGAGAGCCCGAGCCCGGTCCCGCGCCCCACCTCCTTCGTGGTGAAGAACGGCTCGAAGATCCGAGCGAGCGCGTCGGGCGGGATGCCGGAGCCGGTGTCGGCGAGGGCCACGGAGACGCGAGCGTCCACCTCCGGCGCGACGGTCAGCGTCAGCCGCCCGGCGCCCTCCATCGCGTCCTTGGCATTGAGCGCCATGTTGACGAGCGCGGTGTCGAACTGCGCCTGGTCCGCCTCGATCCAGCAGGGCTCCCCGGGCGCCTCGACCACGATCTCGATACCCGCGCCGAGCACGGAGCCGAGCATCTCGGCCATGGCCGCGACGCGGGCGCCGACCTCGAAGGGCACGGGCTCGAGTGCCTGCCGGCGGGCGAAGGCGAGGAGCTGGCCGGTCAGCTTCGAGCCGCGGTCTACCGCCTCGGAGATGGCCTCGACGTAGCGCCGGCGGCGCTCCTCGGGCAGATTCTCGCGGCGCAGGAAACCGACCGAGGTGCGTACGATCGTGAGCAGGTTGTTGAAGTCGTGGGCGATTCCGCCGGTGAGCTGGCCGATCGCCTCGAGCTTCTGGGACTGGCGCAGTTGCTCCTGGGCCGCCTCGAGCTCCGCCTGGCGGGCCATGTCGTCGGTCACGTCGCGCCCCACCGCGTAGACGAGCTCGCCCTCGGGCGCGGCGCCCCAGGATATCCAGCGATAGGTCCCGTCCTTGTGGAGGTAGCGGTTGAGCCGCCCGGTGACGGCGTGCCCGTCGCGCAGGCGGGCGAGATCCTCCTCGTCCGCCGCGACGTCGTCGGGATGCTTGAAGCGCCGGTGGCGGCGCCCGACGATCTCCTCGGGCTCCCAGCCGAGCACCCGCGTCCAGGCCGGGTTGACGCTCACGAAGGTGCCGTCGACGTCCATGACGACGAACAGGTCCTGGCTCTGGCGCCACATCCGGTCGCGCTCCTCGGTGCGCTGCGCGACCTCGGCTTCCAGCGTCTCGGTGAGGCGCTGGAGCGCCTCCTCGGCATTGCGTTGCGCGGTGATGTCGGTGTTGCTGCCGAACCAGCGCACGATCGCGCCGCTCGCGTCGCGGATCGGCACGGCGCGGCTGAGGAACCAGCGATACTCCCCGTCCTTGCCGCGCAGCGGGAACGTATCCTCCCAGGGTGTGCCGGCGGCGAAGGCGCGCGAGAGCTTGTCCGTCACCCGCTCGACGTGGTCGGGATGGTGCACCGCACGCCAGCCTCGGCCCTGCATCTCCTCGAGCGTCGTGCCCGTGTAGTCGAACCAGCGCTTGTTGTACCAGTGGATCCATCCGGTCTCGTCCGCCGTCCAGACGAACTGGCTGATGTTGTCGGCGAGCTCGCGCAGCCGCGCCTCGCTCTCGCGCAGCTCCGCCTCGGCGCGGGCGCGCTCCACCGCCTCCCAGGTGCGCTCGCCGACGTCGCGCACGAGCGCGAGGTCGTCCGGCGACCAATGCCGCGGCGCGGCAGCGTGCACGAAGAGCAGGGCCGCGAGCCTGCCGGCCCGCACGAGCGGCAGGGCGACGTGCGCCTTCACGCCGACCGCCGTGTAGGCGTCGCGCGTCGTCGCGCCCCAGGCGAGCGGGTCCGCGGTGACGTCCCCGATCGCCACCGTGCGCCCCCCGCGCAGGGCCGCCTCCATTCCCGGCCCGTAGCTCGCCAGCCGATGCCGGCCGACGATCGAGGCGATACCCTCCGCGCTCCAGTCCGCGTGCACGACGGCGGTGGCGCCGTCCGGCTCCATCTCGGCATAGCCGACGCGATCGACGCCGAGCCGCCGCGCGAGCATCTCGCCGGCGGCCGCCATGATCGCGCGCGGCGCCTGGATCTCCCGCAGCCGCGCCTCGAGCTCCCCGCGGAACGCCGCGCGGCGCCCGGCGACGATTCGCTCCGTCACCTCGACGCAGGCGCAGTAGACGCCCTCGACGCGGCCCGCCTCCTCGTCGCGCAGGGGCGCGTAGAAGAAGGAGAAGAACGTCGTCTCGGGATAGCCCTTGCGCAGCATGACGAGCTCGAGCGCGTCCATCGAGGTCGGCTCGCCGGCATAGCCGCGCTCCATGATCGGCCCGACGCTCTCGACGAGCTCCGACCAGATCTCGAAGAACGGGCGCCCGAGCGCCCGCGGGTGCTTCGCGCCCAGGATCTCGGCGTAGGCGTCGTTGTAGAGCGTCGTGCGCTCGGCGCCCCAGACGACGAACATCGCCTGGTTCGCCGCGAGGATCACGCCGACGATCGTCTTGAGCGGCTGCGGCCAGTGCTCGGGCGGGCCGAGCGCCGTGGCCGACCAGTCGTGGACCCGCATCCGCGCACCCGTCTCTCCGCCTCCTGCGAGGAAGGCGGGCGGGCTCGGGCGGGCCTCGTCGGGGGAGCTCATCGGGCAGCCTTCATCTCGCTCGCGCGCAAGCGCTGTGTCCGTGGCAATCTAGACAAATCCGGGCGATATGCGAGCGTGGCCGTTCCGCGGCGCCCGGCCCCGCCCGCGACGTCTTCCCCGCGGCCCTCGTTCCGTGCCAGAAGGACGCCGCGGGCGCCCCCCCGCGTTCGCGAGCCCGGAGCCTCATGCCGACCATCGCCGACACGCTGCGCGTCCTCGAGGACGTCTTCGGCTACCCGGGCTTCCGGCCCGGGCAGGAGGACGTGGTGCGCGCCGTGCTCGACGGCGAGGACGTGCTCGCCGTGATGCCCACCGGCGCGGGCAAGTCGCTGTGCTACCAGCTGCCGGCACTGGTGCGCGACGGGCTCACGGTGGTGGTCTCGCCACTGATCGCGCTGATGCGCGACCAGGTCGCGGCGCTGCGCAACAACGGCGTATCCGCGGGCGCGCTCAACTCGGCCAACGACGAGGCGGAGGCGGCACGGGTGCGCGAGGAGCTGCGCGAGGGGCGGCTCAAGCTCCTCTACGTCTCGCCCGAGCGCCTCGGCTCGGAGAGCCTCGCCGACTTCCTGATGCGCCGCGGCGTCTCGCTGCTCGCCATCGACGAGGCGCACTGCGTCTCGCAATGGGGCCACGACTTCCGGCCCGACTACGCGCGGCTGGGCGACGTGCGCCGGCGGCTCGGCGACGTGCAGACGATGGCGCTGACCGCGACCGCGGACGCCGCGACCCGCGACGACATCGCCCAGCGCCTGTTCCCGGCGACCACGCCGCGCATCTTCGTTCACGGCTTCGACCGGCCGAACCTGCGCCTCGCCATGAGCCCGAAGACCGACGCGACGCGCCAGATCGCGGCCTTCCTCGCCAAGCACCGGGAGGAGAGCGGCATCGTCTACTGCGCCACGCGCAAGGCCGTGGAGAGCCTCGCGGACAAGCTCGGCGGCCTCGGCCTGCGGGCCCTGCCCTACCACGCGGGTCTCGCGCAGGAGACCCGCCAGGCGAACCAGGACACGTTCCTCCAGGAGGACGGGATCGTCATGGTCGCGACCGTGGCCTTCGGCATGGGCATCGACAAGCCGGACGTGCGCTTCGTCGCCCACGCCGCGATGCCCAAGACCATCGAGGCCTACTACCAGGAGATCGGCCGCGCCGGGCGCGACGGCGCGCCGGCGGACACGCTGACCCTCTACGGCCTCGACGACATGCGGCTGCGCCGCCAGCAGATCGCCGAGAGCCAGGCGCCCGACGAGGTCAAGCGCATCGAGTACCGCCGTTTCGATGCGCTCGTTTCCCTGTGCGAAGCGCCGCGCTGCCGTCGGCAGACGCTGCTCGCCTATTTCGGCGAGACCTCCGAGCCCTGCGGCCATTGCGACCTGTGCGAGGGCGGCGTGACGCTGTTCGACGCCACGCGCGAGGCGCAGATGATCCTCTCCGCCATCGCGCGCACCGGCGAGCGATTCGGCTCGGAGCACATCGTCTCGGTCCTGGTGGGCGACGAGACCGACCAGGTGCGTCGCTTCGGGCACGAGGGCCTCCGCACCTTCGGGGTGGGCCGCGACAAGGCCAAGACCGAGTGGCGCGGGCTCATCCGCCAGGTCTATGCCGGCGGTCTCATCGAGAACGATCTCACCGGCTACGGCGCCTGGCGCATCACCGAGCGCGGCGACGCGGTGCTGCGCGGCGGCGAGACGGTGACGCTGCGCGCCGACGTCCATGCCCCGAAGGACACGAAGAAGGCGCGCCGCGCGGCGGCGATCGCGGATGCGGGGCTCGCCTCCGATCCGCTCGTCAAGGCGCTGCGCGCCCTGCGCACGCGCCTCGCCAAGGACGAGGGCGTGCCGGCCTACGTCGTCTTCACGGACCGCACGATGATCGATATCGCCGAACGCCGCCCCGGCTCGCTCGACGCGCTCGCCGCCTGCCACGGAGTCGGCAAGAACAAGGTCGCGCGTTACGGCGAGGAGATCGTCGCAACCGTGCGTGAGGCAGGCTGACGATCAGCCGTTGTTTCCCTTGCGTCACTCGATCAATTTCTCGGAAACTACGTGACGAATGCCCGTCGGATGCAACGGGAATTCTACCTCCCTCTTAGGGCTGCCTTAATCGGGCCGGCGCATCCCTGGTCGCGTGCCAGGAGGTGCAGCCATGGGTCTCAGACGTCGGGTGCGCGAGGCGATCGCGGCGAGGAGCGGTAACGTCGCCATCGCGTTCGCGCTGGTGATGGTGCCGCTCTTCGGCCTCGTCGGGGCGGCCGTCGACTACACCCGTGCACGCAACGCCGCGGACCGCATCCAGCTCGCCCTCGACAACGCCGCGCTCGCGGCGGTGCGCGATCCCGACGCGACCACGAAGGAGTCCCTCGTCGCCTTCGCCCGTCAGCAGCTCCAGGCCGTGCTCGGCCCGGACGCGTCCCTCGTCATCGCCGAGCTCGACGGCGACAAGGTCGACGAGACCGTGTGGCTGCGGGCCCGGGTGCAGGTCGCGACCACCTTCATGCGGGTCGTCAACGTCGACGACGTGTCGGTCTCGCGCTACAGCGAGGCGAGCTACGGCCGCAAGTCGATCGACATCGCGCTGGTCATGGACAACACCGGCTCGATGGGCTCGCGCTCGAAGATGACAGAACTCAAGCGGGCGTTGTGCGGTGATGCGTCCTGCACGAACGCGAACCCGACGAGCGGCTTCATGCACATCATGCGCGAGGCGGCGAGCGGGCCGAACCGCATCCGCGTCGGGCTCGTCCCCTTCGACATATCCGTTCGGGTGCCGCAATCGGTCCAGGACACGGTGCGCACCGCCCGCCCGCTGACCTCGCGGGTCACGGTGCCGCCGCGCGGGAGCGGGTACTGCACGGTTCCCGGGGGACCGATCGACGTGGAGCGCGTCTCCTGGCTGCGCTTCGCCGCCGCCGACGCGGACCCCAGGACGGGGTGCTCGTCGTGGGGCCGGGCGACGCCGGCGACCTGGGACGGCTGCGTCTGGGATCGGGACCACATTCCCGACGACCTCGACGTCACCGACGCGGACGTCGATGTCGACGACCCGCGCACCCTCTTTCCGGCGGTCAATTGCGCCAATACGCGGCTCGCGCGCATGGCGCCGCTCGCGGACGTATGGACGCAAAACGCCTCAATCGTCTCCTCGATCCGCGAGATGGAGCCCAGCGGCAATACCAACGTCACGATCGGCGCGGCCTGGGGCACGGCGATGCTGACGGAGCGCGAGCCCTTCGTCGAGGCGGGGACGATCGCGGGGGACGAGGTCGAGCGCTTCATGATCCTGCTCACGGACGGCGACAACACCCAGAGCAAGTTCAGCCGCAACAGGAACGACATGGACGCGCGCACGCGCGCCGCCTGCGACAGCGCCAAGCAGGCGGGCATCGTCGTCGTCACCGTGCGCGTGATCAACGGCAACCGCGATCTCCTGCGCCGCTGCGCCACGTCCTCGGACCTCTACTACGAGGTCTCCCAGGCCTCCGACCTCAAGCGTGTCTTCGACGAGATCGCGCGCCGCATCGGCTCGATCCGCCTGACGCAGTGACGGGGCGCCTGCCGCGCTGGGGAGACGCATCCCGAGCGCGGCCGTGGGAACGCCTCCGCGGCCTTCGTGTTCACAGGGCCTGCGGACGGCCGGAGCCTCCGCGCAACCGGAGGCCCCGCATGAGAGCGCTGAGCTGGCACGGCAAGCACGACATCCGCTGCGACACCGTTCCCGACCCGCAGATCGAGCATCCTCGCGACGCCATCGTGCGCGTCACCAGCTGCGCCATCTGCGGCTCGGACCTGCACCTGTACGACGACTTCATCCCCGGCATGAAGCCCGGCGACATCATGGGCCACGAGTGCATGGGCGAGGTGGTCGAGGTCGGCCCCGAGTCGCGCCATGCGCTCAAGCCCGGCGACCGGGTGGTGATCCCCTTCACCATCTCCTGCGGGGAATGCCCGCAGTGCCGGCGCGGGAACTACTCCGTCTGCGAGCGCTCGAACCGCAACGCCTCGCTCGCCGAGAAGGCCTTCGGCCGCACGACCGCGGGCCTGTTCGGCTACACGCAGCTCACCGGCGGCTATCCCGGCGGCCAGGCCGAGTTCATCCGCGTCCCCTTCGCCGACAAGACGCACGTGAAGGTGCCGTCCACGCTCTCCGACGAGCAGCTGCTCTTCCTCTCCGACATCCTGCCGACCGGCTGGCAGGCGGCGGTCCAGCTCGGCATCGAGGACACCGACACGGTCGCGGTGTGGGGCTGCGGCCCGGTCGGCCAGTTCGCGATCCGCTCGGCGGTGCTGCTCGGCGCGAAGCGCGTGATCGCCATCGACCGCGTGCCCGAGCGCCTCGACATGGCCGCCGCCGGCGGCGCGATCACGATCAACTTCGAGGTCGAGAGCGTGATGGAGCGCATCGACGACCTCACGAACGGCAAGGGCCCGGAGAAGTGCATCGACGCCGTGGGGCTCGAGGCGCACGTGTCGGGGCACGTCGATTCGATGTACGACCGGGCCAAGCAGGCGGTGATGGCCGAGAGCGATCGCATCCACGCTCTGCGCGAGATCATCTACCTGATCCGCCCGGCCGGCACGATCTCCATGCCGGGCGTCTACGGCGGGCTCGCCGACAAGGTCCCTCTCGGCGCCCTGATGAACAAGGGCATCACCGTGCGCACCGGCCAGACGCACACGCAGCGCTGGACGGACGACCTGCTGCGCCGGATCGAGGAGGGTCAGATCGACCCGACCTTCGTGATCACCCACGTCGCCGATCTCGCCGACGGGCCCGCGCTGTACGAGACCTTCCGCGACAAGAAGGACGGCTGCGTCAAGGTCGTGCTCAAGCCCTGAGGAGAGCTCCCATGCGCTACGAATCGACCGGCTCGCCCCGCCGCGGGCACCCCGATCGCGAGACCGATCGCCTCGCCCGCGGGCTCGGCCTGTTCTCCATCGCCCTCGGCGTCGCCGAGCTCGCGGCGGCGCCCGCGCTCGCACGCGCCGTCGGCATCCCGGGCCGCGAGGGACTGGTGCGGGCCTGCGGCGCCCGCGAGGTCGCGACCGGCGTCGCGCTCCTCGCCGCAGACGATCCGGCGCCGTGGATGTGGGCGCGCGTCGCCGGCGACGCCCTCGACCTCGGGCTCCTCGCCACGGGCCTCGACGACGGCTCACGGCGGCGTGAGCGCGCGGGCCTCGCCATGGGCGGCGTCGCGGCGATCGCGCTCCTCGACCTCGCGGTGGCGAGGACGTTGGCCGGAGAGGACCGCCACCCGCGGCCGCCGCTCGCGGACTACCGCGACCGCCGGGGCTTCCCGCGTCCGCCGGAGGCGATGCGGGGCGTGGCGCGGGAGGCGGCGGGGGTCTACTGACCGGCGCGCCTCGCCTGGAACTGCGCCCTCACATCCCCCCGTCGCGACCGAACCGCTCGCGCGCGGCGGCGAAGCGCAGGACGCGCTGGGCGCTCTGGACGGAGAGCTTCTCGAAGCTCTCGAAGGCGGCCTGGGTGAGTTCGAGCGGGGGCGTGCGGCCGGCCTTCTTGGTGAGCAGCAGCTTGAGCGTCGCCCAGGTGAAGTCGGTGGCACGCACCACGAAGAGCAGGGCCTCCCAGTCCGGCGCGTGGTAGGCGTTCGCCACCATCTCGACGGGGATTGCGCCGATGTGCGCGATCGCCGCGAGCGCGTCCTCGATGCGGTTTCGGTTGAGCCACTCGACGACGTCGCGCTCCTCGAGCTTGCGGGTGCGCGCGCGGGCGCGCACGAAGTCGACGGAGCCGGCGAGGTCGGCCTTGGCCACCTCCGGCGCGTCGGTGTCCGCCATGCGCCGGGCGAGATCCTCCACGACGGAGTCGATCGCGCGCTGCATGCGCTGGCCGAGCTCGTCCTGGAGCGTCTCGCGCACGCGCTCGCGGGCGATCTCGACGAGCTTCGACACCTGCTCCGGCGAGAGATGGCGGCGCGCCTCGAGCACCTCCTGGAGGGCGGAATCGGCGCGGGCGCGCTCGAGCAGGGTCGAGAACCCGCGCTCGGAGAAGCGCGCGCCGTCATTGTCCGCCACCGAGCGCACCACAACCGTGTCACCGCGGTCGATCAGCACGTCGGTGACGCGCGCGGAGAGGCTCACGCGCCGCGAGAGCGCGAGCAGGTGCTCCTGCCCCTTGCTGTTCGCCACGGCCACGAGATCGTCCTCCGACAGGCGTCGGCTGCGCGCGAGAACGGGGGCTGCGACCGCCACCTCGTCGTCGAAGGCGAGATCGCGCACCACCTGGCGCGGGGCCATCGCCTGGTCTGCGAGGCGCTCCGAGAGCTCGATGCGCGCACGGAACTCCAGGTTCCGCGCGAGCCGCAGGATCACCTCGTCGAAGGCGCCGACGCGCTCCTCGTCGAGCTCGGGCGCCTTCTCCAGGAAGAGGTTCGTGATCTTGCGCAGCATGGCCGTGCGACGACGCGCGTCGGCGCTCGACACGATGTCGTCGATCTCGTCCATCACGCTGATGAGTGCCACCATGTCGGACCTTTTGGCTCCTCTCGGCTACCATTACGGCATAAAGTCCTTATGGAATTGTGAAATCGGTTGCGTCGCAGGTTAGGGGAGTGACCAGCATGCCGCGCCTCTTCGTCGGGCTCGAGATACCGGACGACGTCGTCGCGTCGCTCGCCGCCTGCCGCGGCGGGCTGCCCGGTGCACGCTGGATCGAGCCGGAGAACTACCACGTCACCCTGCGCTTCATCGGGGACGTGGACGAGGACGTCGCGGAGGACGTCTACGCGCTCCTCGCCGACCGGCGGCCCCGCGCGCCCGTCGAGATCGAGCTCGACGGGCTCGGCTGCTTCGGCGGTGACAAGCCGCATGCCGTGTTCGCGAACGTGCACGCGAGCGAGGCACTCGTCGCGCTGCACGACGAGACCGAGCGGCTCGTGCGCCGCGCGGGGCTCGCGCCGGAGCGCCGCAAGTTCAAGCCGCACGTCACCCTCGCCCGCCTGCGCCGGGTCCCGCCGCGGGACGTCGCCGCCTGGATCGCGGCGCGCGCCCCCTTCGCCCGCCTCGCCTTCAGCGCCGATCGCCTCGCGGTGTTCTCGGCGCGCGAGCAGATCGGGGGCGGTCCCTACGTGGTCGAGGCGGCCTACCCGCTCGGCTGACGAGGACGCGAGGCGCCGCGGCGTTCCCGCTGAGGACCGCGCGTCGTCCCCGCAGGACGAGGGAGCCGGCCGCGCGCCGTGCGAGTGACCGCCGCTCTCTCGGGTCGGCTACGCCATCAGCAGCGCCGTCACCGCGACCACGCCGACCACGACGATCAGCGCCACGAACCCGCCGACCACCCGGCCGCCACCGGTGCGGGCGATGTCCGCAGGCGCCGGGGCGCCCTCCTTCGGGGCGTTGCGGGCCGCCTCCTCTCGGGCGAAGCGCACGCGCTCCGGCGAGGCCGGGTTGCCGGCGACCTCGTCGTCCGTGCCGAGCATCGACATGCCGGGGTGGAACACCGCGTTCTTGTCGCCGGTGCGGCCGGAATCCACGTCCGCCTTGAGCATCGCCGGGTTCGGCCGGGCGTCGTCGACCGGCGCGTGATCACCCGTCATCCGCTCGGAGGAAGCGTGCGGCACCATGTCGGGCGTGGGCGGCTTCTCGGTCGCGTCCGCGGCGGTCGCCAGCCGCCCGGTGGCGGGCTCGTCGTCGGGCGATCCGTTGCCGCAGAGCGGCTCGTTCGCGTGCTTCTTCGCAGCCATGGGGACGCCTCGTCTCGGTTCCGTTCGGTCTCGAGACGCCAACGCCGGCCCGTGCGCGGCGTTCAGCCGAGCCAGTCCGGCACGCGGTCGCGGCCGATCAGGTCCTCGTAGGTCTCGCGGGGACGCACCACCGCGTGCTGTGCGCCGTGGACGAGCACCTCGGGCACGAGGAGACGGGAATTGTAGGTCGAGGACTGCACCGCCCCGTAGGCGCCCGCCGTCATGATCGCGACGAGATCCCCGGCGGCGACCGGCGGCAGCGCGCGCCCCTGCGCGAGGTAGTCCCCCGTCTCGCAGACGGGACCCACCAGGTCGACCACCCGACGCGGCGCGTCCGGCGCGGGCCGGCGCACGGGCTTGATGTCGTGGTGGGCCTCGTAGAGCGTCGGGCGGATGAGGTCGTTCATCGCCGCGTCGACGATGACGAAGGTCTTGCCCTCGCCCTGCTTCACGTAGACGACCCGCGCCACCAGGATGCCGGCGTTGCCGGCGATCATGCGGCCGATCTCGAACAGCAGCGTGAGCCCGAGGTCGCGGGTGTGGCGCTTGATCGTCTGCGCGAAGACGGAGGGCGCCGGCGGCGGCTCCTCGTCCTCGCGGTAGGGCACGCCCAGCCCGCCGCCGAGGTCCATGTGGTGGAGCGGATGGCCCTCGCGCATCAGGTCGCGCGCGAGCTCGGCCATCAGCGCGGTGGCGTTGTCGAAGGGCGCGAGGTCGGTGATCTGGCTGCCGATGTGCATGTCGACGCCGGTGATGGCGATGCCCGGCAGCGCTGCGGCGCGGGCGTAGACCTCCCGGGCGCGGGAGATCGGGATGCCGAACTTGTTGTCGAACTTGCCGGTCGAGATCTTGGCGTGGGTCCTCGCGTCGACGTCCGGGTTGACGCGGATCGAGATCGGCGCCTCGATGCTCATCTCGGTCGCCACCGAGGAGAGCGCCTCGAGCTCGGGCTCGCTCTCGACGTTGAAGCACAGGATGCCCGCGGCGAGCGCCGCCGCCATCTCCGTGCGGGTCTTGCCGACGCCGGAGAAGACGATGCGGTCGCCGGGCACGCCGGCGGCGAGCGCGCGGCGCAGCTCGCCCTCCGACACGATGTCCATGCCCGCGCCGCGCTTCGCGAGCGTGCGCAGCACCGCCTGGTTCGAGTTCGCCTTCATCGCGTAGCAGACGAGCGCGTCCATGTCGGCGAAGGCGGAGGCGAAGACGTCGTAGTGGCGCTCGAGCGTCGCCGTGGAATAGCAGTAGAAGGGCGTGCCCACCTGCGCCGCGATCGCCTCCAGCGAGACGTCCTCCGCGTGCATGACGCCGTCGCGATAGGCGAAGTGGTGCATGGCGCCGCCTTCAGAGCAGGACGTCGAGGAAGAACGGCCGGTCGGGCTGCGCGACGGGTGCGGTCTCGGGCTCGCGCGGGCCGCCGACGGGGACGTCGGTCAGCGGATCGGAGGCCACGCGGGCCTCCTCGGCCGCTGGCGCGGGACCCGCGCCGGGCGGCGGCTCCAGCGCGCCGCGGCGCCCGCAGGCGGACAGCGCCAGCGCCGCCGCGACCACCAGGATGACACCAACGCTCGCCCGACTCGCACGCATCGCACCCCTCCGCTCGTCGCGCCGAGCTAAAGCACAGATCGCCCGGGCTGGCGAGGGGGAGGTCATGCCCGCTCCACCTCGAGCCTCTGCAGCAGGTGCTGCGAGGCGGCCAGCGTCGCGAAGCGGCCACCCTTCGCCACGAGCGCGTCGTAGGACCCGTCCTCGACGATGCGGCCCTCGTGCAGGACCAGGATGCGATCGGCGTCGCGCACGGTTGCGAGGCGATGGGCGATGACGAAGACCGTGCGCCCGCGCATCGCCTCCGCCAGCGCCTCCTTGAGCCGCGCCTCGGTGTTGGCGTCGAGCGCGCTCGTCGCCTCGTCGAGGACGAGGATCGGCGGGTCCTTGAGCAGCGCGCGGGCGACGGCGATGCGCTGGCGCTCCCCGCCCGAGAGCGAGCGGCCGCGCTCGCCGATCTCGGTGTCGAGCCCGCGCGGCAGCCGGGCGAGGAAGGCGCCGGCCTGGGCGCGCTCGAGCGCGGCGACGAGCTCGTCGTCGCGGGCGTCGGGCTTGCCGACGAGGAGGTTCTCGCGCAGCGAGCGGGCGAAGAGCATCGGCTCCTGGAAGACGACGCCGATGTTGCGCCGCAAGCCGTCGAGCGCCCAGTCCAGCGCGTCGACCCCGTCCAGGAGGACGCGCCCCGCATCGGGATCGAAGGCGCGGTGGAGGAGCGCGAGGGCCGTCGACTTGCCGGACCCGGTCTCACCGACGAGGGCCACGGTCTCGCCGGGCGCGACGGTGAAGGAGAGGTCGCGCACCGCCGGGCGCTCGCCGTCGTAGGAATAGGAGACGCCCTCGAAGGCGACGGCGCCGGCGAGGCGGCCGGGATCGCGCGTGCCGGGGCGGTCGGCGACGGCGGGCACCGTGTCGCGCACGGCGAACAGCTCGGCGATCTTCGGGGCATTGAGCAGGAGCCCGTTGACGAAGAACACGAGCTGCTCCAGCCGACCGATCAGCATCGTGGCGAGCGCGACGAAGGAGACGATCTCGCCGATGGTCGCGAGCCCCTCGCGGAAGAGCGCGACCCCCAGCAGCAGGATCGCGAGCACGGTCAGCGTCCCCGCGCAGCGCGTGGCGACGGAGGCGAGCGCCCACCAGGAGAGGACCGGCGCCTGGGCGGCCAGGAGATCGGCCATCACGGCGCGCATGTGCCGCACCTCGGCGTCGAGCCGGGTGAAGGACTGCACCACGGCGACGTTGCCGAGCGCGTCCGACGCGTTGCCCGCGAGCGCCGTGTGATGGCCCTCGACCGTGCCCTGCATCCGCTCCGTCCGGCGCAGCACCGCGTGCGTGAGGACGCCGCTCGCCAGCACGAGGACGACGAGGAGGAGGCCCAGCCGCCAGTTCAGGAGCAGCGTCAGCGGCAGCAGCACGGCCACCGCGACGAGCGCCGCCGCCTGGTCGCGCAGGAACGAGAGCCACAGCGCGAAGAGCGCGCCGGCGCCCTCGATCATCACCTTCAGCGCGCGGCCGGAATGGGTGCTCGCGTGGAAGGCGAGCGGCAGCGCCAGCGCGTGCTCGAACACGTCCGCCATGGCGGCGAGGCGGCGGCGATGCGCGAGGCGGTCGGCGTGGAGCGCCACGAGGACGCCCGCGCCGATCGTGAACAGCCCGAAGCCGACCCAGGCGGCGAGCAGCGGGCCGAGCCCAGCGAGCGCAGCCGCCGGGTCGGCCGCCGCCTGCGCGCGCGCCAGGCGATCGACGATCATCCCGAACAGCACCGGCTCGGCGAAGGCGGCGGCCGCGAGCGCCACGTTCGCGAGCGCGAGCGCGACGGCGAGCCGCCGCTCCGGGGCGAGGAGCGCGATCGTGCGCAGGAGAACGCGGGAGAGCGGCATCGGCGGGCGTCGGGGTTCCGGGCGCGACGGGCGAGGCGCCGATGGTCAAGCTAGGGCGCACGCGGCGTTCCGTCACCCGTACCCGCCGCTAAACCATTTCTTCAGCACGTCGGCCTTAGCGTCGCTGCGATGCGGAACCGGGTGAGAACCGCCCGCACCGGAGCACGACACATGGATTTCGCCACCGCGCTCGGCCTCGTCGCCGGCGTTGCGACCGTTCTCGGGATGATCCTCATCGGCGGTGGGAGCCTCGCCTCCTACTACGACACCGTCGCGCTCGTCTGCGTGGTCGGCGGCGCCTTCGCCTCGACCATGGTGCGGTTCACCTTCCCCATCATGATGAGCGGCCTGCCCATGGGCATCCGCTACGGGCTGAGCATGCAGAAGACGACGCCCCGCGAGATGCTCGAGGAGCTCACGCAGGTCGCCGACGTCGTGCGCAAGTCCGGCCCGATGGGGCTCGAGAACGTCAAGGTGGAGAACCCGACGCTGGCGCAGGGCCTGCGCTACATCGCCGACGGCTACGACAAGGACTTCATCAAGGACGCGCTCGAGAAGGACCGCGACAATTTCGTCCAGCGCCTCGACGACGGCTCGAAGGTGTGGCGCGGCATCGGCGACGTGGCGCCGGCCTGGGGCATGATCTCCACGGTCGTGGGCATGATCATGATGTTCGCCAACATGGAGGACCCCTCCAAGCTCGGGCCCGCCATGGCGGTGTCGCTGCTCGGCACGCTCTACGGCTCGCTCGTCGCGAACCTGATCGCGCTGCCGATAGCCGACAAGCTGACGCTGCGCCTGAGCTCGGAGGACGTCCTGCGCTCGATGATCATCGACGGCGTCCTGCAGATCCGCGACCAGCGCTCGCCCACCATCGTGCGCGAGATGCTCACGGCGTACCTGCCGGAGCACCACCGCGAGGCGCTGGCGGACGCCTGATCCGTCGGCGGAGAGAGGCACATGGGCAAGAAGCGCAAGCAGGATGCACCGGTCGGCGCGCCGGCCTGGTTCGTCACCTTCGCCGACCTGATGGCGCTCCTGATGAGCTTCTTCGTGATCCTGGTCGCCTACTCGACGCAGGACCAGCGCAAGATGCAGATCGTCGCGGGCTCGGTACGCGAGGCCTTCGGCGTGAACCCCGAGTCGCGCTTCTCGGGCATCATCGAGCAGGACGGCCTGCCCACCCTCACGGCGCTCCAGAACGTGCGCCAGGTGAAGCCCGAGGAGGCCTCCGATCACACGGTGCCCAACGAGCTCGACAACCAGGAGCAAGGTCTGTTCTCGGTGACGTTCGACCGCGGCTTCGGCACGGCGGCGGCCTCGCTGCGCCAGGCGCTGCAGGACATGCCGGAGATCGCCGAGCTGTCCCGCAACCTCGTCATCCAGGAGACCGAGGAGGGGCTCGACGTCTCACTCGTCGACCAGGACGGGCGCTCGATGTTCCCGGAGGGATCGGTCTACCCCTACGAGCGCACCCGCCTCGTGCTCGAGGCGATCGCGCCCGTCATCCGGCGCCTGCCCAACCGTCTCGCCATCCGCGGCCATACGGCGGCTCTGCGACCGGGCGAGACGGCACAGGTCGACGGCTGGAGCATCACCGCCGGTCGCGCGCTCGCCGTGCGCGAGATCCTAGCCGGCGCCGGCATGCCGGAGGAGCGCTTCTCCACCGTCGCCGGCAAGTCGGACACCGAGCCGGCCTTCCCCGACAACCCCTACATCGCGCCCAACCGTCGGGTGACCGTCACGCTGCTCGCCGAGGACCCGCCGATCCCGCCGAGCTTCCGCCCCTGAGCGGCGCCGCCGGCGCGGCGCGGACGCTCACCCCTCCCGCACCGGCCCCGGCTCCTGGCGCACCTCGCGCCCGTACGGCTTCACGGCGGCGTCCGCCATCTCCATCTCCCGCTTGATCACGGCCTGGAAGCGCTGGTTGGGGCCGAAACCGCCGAGCGGGCCGTCCTCGAGCTTGGCCAGCGCGTGGCCGCATTCGTGGATGAGGAGGTCGAGCAGGTCGCCCTGGGAAAGGTCTATATAGACCTTCTCGTCCTGCGCGCCGATCGTCGCCCACGAGTAGCCGCCGCCCCGGCCGATCCTGATCCAGACCGTCTCGTTGCGCGCGAGCGCGGCGTCGAGCACGCCGCGGAAGGTCGGCGAGACCCGGTGGAGCCGCTCCAGATGCGCGAGCGCCTCCGCCGCGCACTCACCGGAGACGATCACGCGCTCGTCGAATCCCACCGCGGCGTCGCGTGCGCGCCGCCGCGCGACGTGCTCGTCGATGTACTCGCGCCTGAGCGCCTGCTGGAAGGCGCGCGCGGCCTCGCGCTCGTCGACGTCCTGCCGGTCGCCGGGGCGCGTGCGCTCGGCGGGGGTGGGGCCGTTGATCGTGGGCAGGCGCCGGATGTCCTTCATCGGTCTCGCTCCGCGGCGGAACGCGCGAGCTTAGCACGGCTCCCGGCTTGTCAAGAGAGGCCGCACGCGCCACACCCGGCGCATGCGCGCCTTCGACACGCCCCTGCCCATCGATGCCGTCCTCCCCGATCTCGCTCGCGCCCTCGCGGCGGGGACGCGAGCGGTCCTCGTCGCGCCGCCCGGCGCGGGGAAGACGACCCGCGTGCCCCTCGCGCTCCTCGACGAGGCCTGGGCGCGGGGCGGCAAGCTCGTGATGCTCGAGCCGCGGCGCCTGGCCGCCCGCGCCGCCGCCGAGCGCATGGCGCGCACGCTCGGCGAGCGGGTCGGCGAGACGGTCGGCCTGCGGGTGCGCCTCGGCACGCAGGTGTCGGCGAAGACCCGCATCGAGGTCGTCACCGAGGGTGTGTTCGGGCGCATGATCCTCGACGACCCGACGCTCGCGGGCGTCGCGGCGGTGCTCTTCGACGAGTACCACGAGCGCTCGCTCGACGCCGATCTCGGCCTCGCGCTGGCGCTGGACGCGCAGGGCGGCCTGCGCGAGGACCTGCGGCTCCTCGTCATGTCCGCGACCCTCGACGGCGCGCGGGTCGCCGCGCTGCTGGAGGGCGCACCGGTCGTCTCGTCGGAGGGCCGCGCCTTCCCCGT
This sequence comes from Salinarimonas sp. NSM, assembly GCF_052380005.1. Lineage (NCBI taxonomy): Bacteria > Pseudomonadati > Pseudomonadota > Alphaproteobacteria > Hyphomicrobiales > Salinarimonadaceae > Salinarimonas > Salinarimonas sp. NSM. The sequence goes on along the minus strand of NZ_JBQTCJ010000019.1, from coordinate 37,368 downwards.
GGAGACCCGCCACGTCGGGCGCGATCCGCGCGTGCGGATCGAGGAGGCGGTGGCCGCCGTCGCGCTGCGCGCCCTCGCCGAGGAGAGAGGCTCGCTCCTCGTCTTCCTGCCGGGCCAGGCGGAGATCCGCCGCACGGCGCAGATCCTCCAGGACCGCGTGCGCGACCCGTCGGTCGAGATCGCCCCGCTCTACGGGGCGCTCGACCGGACGGAGCAGGACCGCGCCGTCTCGCCCGCCGTGCCCGGGCGGCGCAAGGTCGTGCTGGCGACGAGCATCGCCGAGACGTCGCTCACCATCGAGGGGGTGCGGGTGGTGATCGATTCCGGCCTCTCCCGCGTGCCGGTCTACGAGCCCGCCGTGGGGCTCACCCGCCTCACGACGGTGCGGGTGTCGCGGGCCTCCGCCGACCAGCGCCGCGGCCGCGCGGGGCGCACCGAGCCCGGCGTCTGCTATCGTCTGTGGGAGGAGGCGGCGACGGGGGCGCTCCAGCCCTTCGCGACGCCGGAGATCCTAGCCGCCGACCTCGCCTCCCTCGTCCTCGACTGCGCCGCCTGGGGCGTGACCGACCCGACGACGCTGCACTTCCTCGACGCGCCGCCGCGCCCGGCGCTCGCCGAGGCGCGGGCGCTCCTCGGCGAGATCGGCGCGCTCGACGCGGACGGCCGGATCACGCCGCTCGGCACGCGCCTGCGGGCGCTGCCGCTGCCGCCGCGCCTCGCCGCGATGGTGCTGCGCGCCGCGGAGCGCGGGGAGGCGGCGCGGGCGGCGGAGGTCGCAGCGCTCCTCGTCGAGCGCGGGCTCGGCGGTGAGGACGTCGACCTCGCCCATCGGCTCGACCGCTTCTCCCGCGAGCGCGGCGGGCGCGCGCAGGACATGCGCCGCCTCGCCCGCGGCTGGGCGGCGCAGGCGGCGGAGGGCGTCGCGGGCCGCCCGCCGGAGGGCCTCTCCGTCGGCGCGCTCGTCGCCCTCGCCTACCCGGACCGCGTCGCCCGCGCCCGCGGCAAGCCAGGCGAGGTCGTCCTCGCCAACGGCCGCGGCGCGGCGCTGGAGCCGCACCTGGCGCTCGCCCGCGAGCCGTTCGTCGCCGTCGCCGAGATCGCCGGGGCCGCCGGCGCGGCGCGCGTGCTGGCGGCGGCGGCGCTCGCGGACGTGGAGATCGAGGCGCTCTTTCCGGAGCGGATCGTCGCGCGCGACGAGATCGCCTTCGACGCGAAGGTCAAGGCCGTGCGCGGCCGGGCCGTGCGGCGGATCGGGTCGGTGATCCTCGCCGAGCGCCCGATCCCGCTCGCCGACGACCCGCAGACGCCCGCCGTGCTCGCGCGCGGCATCGCGAAGATCGGCCTCGACGCGCTGCCCTGGTCGAAGGCCGCGACGCAGCTGCGCCGGCGCATCGCCTTCCTGCGCGCCGCGGAGGGCGAGCCCTGGCCGGACGTGTCGGACGAAGCGCTGGCCGCGACCATCGAGGCGTGGCTCGCGCCGATGCTCGCCGGGCGCACGGCGCTCGCGCAGGTCGAGGCCGGCGACGTGCTCGAGGGCCTGCGCACGCTGCTGCCCTGGGATCTCCAGCGGCGGCTGGACGCGGAAGCGCCGACGCATTGGCGCGCGCCGACCGGCACGTCCGTCGCCGTCGACTACGACGGGTCCGAGCCGGCGATCGCCATCCGCGTGCAGGAGCTCTACGGCCTCGCCGCTCACCCGGCGCTGGCCGGCGGGCGCCGGCCGCTCGTCGTCGAGCTGCTCTCGCCGGCACATCGCCCGATCCAGGTGACGAAGGATCTCCCCGGCTTCTGGCGCGGCTCCTGGGCGGAGGTGCGTGCGGAGATGCGCGGGCGCTATCCGCGTCACCCCTGGCCCGAGGATCCCGCCGCCGCCGCGCCCACGACCCGCGCGAAGCCCCGCGGGACGTGAGCGGCTCGGCTCGCCCTCACCCGCCGATGTTGAACGCCGCGAGCGCCGCCATGTTGACGATGTCGGCGTCGGTGGAGCCCAGCGTGACGATCTGCACCGGCTTGTCGAGCCCCACGATCAGCGGCCCGAGCACGGTGGTGCCGCCGAGCTCCTGGAGCATCTTCGTGGAGATGGCGGCGGAGTGGAAGGCGGGCATCACCAGCACGTTGGCGGGGGACTTCAGGCGCGAGAACGGGTACGCGGCGAGCTGGTTGGCGTTGAGCGCCACGTCCGCGCCCATCTCGCCGTCGAACTCGAAGTCGACGCGCTTCCTCTCGAGCAGCTCCACCGCCTCCTGCACGCGCTCCGCGCGCTCGGCGCGGGGCTGGCCGAAGGTGGAGAAGGAGAGCAGCGCCACCCGCGGCTCGTAGCCGAGCCGCCGGGCGACGCCGGCCGCCTCCACCGCGATCTCGGCGAGCTCGTCCGCCGAGGGCATCTCGTGGATCGCAGTGTCCGCCACCAGCACCGCGCGCCCGCGCGCGAGGCACAGCGACACGCCGATGACGCGGTGGCCGGGCTTGGGGTCGATGACGCGGCGGATCTCCTCCATCGCGGTGGAGTAGTTGCGCGTCACGCCGGTGACGAGCGCGTCCGCGTCGCCGAGCGCCACCATGGCGGCGCCGAAATGGTTGCGGTCCTGGTTGATCAGGCGCTGGCAGTCGCGGAACAGGAAGCCCTTGCGCTGCAGCCGGTCGTACAGGAACTGCGCGTAGGCGGTGTTGCGCTTCGACAGGCGCGCGTTCATGATCTGGATGTGCTCGCGCCCCTCCAGCTCGATGCCGGCGAAGGCCGCGGTCTCGTAGATCCGGTCCTCGCGCCCCACCAGGATGGCGGTGCCCAGCCCCTGGTTGGCGAAGGACAGGGCGGCGCGGATCACCTGCTCCTCCTCGCCCTCGGCGAAGACGACCCGCTTGGGGAACTTGCGCACGCGCTCGAACACGCGGTTGAGCGTGCCGGCCACGGGATCGCGCCGGGCCGAGAGCGTGGCGCGGTAGGCGCGCTTGTCGACGATCGGCCGGCGGGCGACGCCGGTGTCCATCGCCGCCTGCGCCACCGCCGGCGGCACGGTGGAGATCAGGCGCGGATCGAACGGCACGGGGATGATGTATTCCCGCCCGAAGCGCGGGCGCGAGCCCTGGTAGGCGGCGGCGACCTCGTCGGGCACGTCCTCGCGCGCCAGCGCGGCGAGCGCCTCGGCGGCGGCGATCTTCATCTCCATGTTGATCGTCGTCGCCTGCACGTCGAGCGCGCCGCGGAAGATATAGGGGAAGCCCAGGACGTTGTTGACCTGGTTCGGGTAGTCGGAGCGCCCCGTGGCGACGATGGCGTCGTCGCGGATCGAAGCGACCTCCTCGGGCGTGATCTCCGGGTCGGGGTTCGCCATGGCGAAGATGATAGGCTGGGGCGCCATCGAGGCGATCATCTCCGCCGTGAACGCCCCCTTCACCGACAGGCCGAACACCGCGTCCGCGCCGTCGAGCGCCTCGGCGAGCGTCCGCGCGTCGGTCGCCGCCGCGTGGGCCGACTTCCACTGGTTCATGCCGCTCTCGCGGCCGCGATAGATCACGCCCTTCGTGTCGCAGAGCACGACGTTGTTGGGCGCGAAGCCCATCGCCTTCAAGAGCTCGACGCAGGCGATGCCCGCCGCCCCCGCGCCGTTGACGACGAGCCGCGTCTCCTTGACGTCGCGCCCGGTGAGGTGGAGCGCGTTGAGGAGCCCCGCCGCCGCGATGATGGCGGTCCCGTGCTGGTCGTCGTGGAAGACCGGGATGTCCATCAATTCGCGCAGGCGCTCCTCGATGATGAAGCACTCGGGCGCCTTGATGTCCTCGAGGTTGATTCCGCCGAAGGACGGGCCGAGATAGCGCACGCTGTTCACGAACGCGTCCGCGTCCTCCGTGTCGACCTCGAGATCGATCGAATCGACGTCGGCGAACCGCTTGAACAGCACCGCCTTGCCCTCCATCACGGGCTTGGAGGCGAGCGCGCCCAGGTTGCCGAGCCCGAGGATGGCGGTGCCGTTCGAGATCACCGCCACCATGTTGCCCCGCGCCGTGAGGTCGAAGGCGCGGCTCGGATCCTCGTGGATCGCCTTCACCGGCACGGCGACGCCCGGCGAGTAGGCGAGCGACAGGTCGCGCTGCGTCGCCATGGGCTTCGTCGGCACCACCTCGAGCTTGCCGGGCCGCCCCTGGCTGTGGAACGCGAGCGCCTCCTGATCCGTGAAGGTGGGGCGCGGGCGGCGGGGCGGGGTGGTCATGGCGGTGGCGGCTTTATGGTTGGGGTCGGACGGGGAGCGGGACCTTACGCGGGGGATGTGAGGGGGGCAAGGTGGGCCTTCGGAGGAGATTAGGAGGCCGTCATCCCGGATGCCGAAGGCCGTCCGGGATCCAGAACCACAGGTCTTCGATCAGCGGCGTGCAACGCCGCGGCGCTCGAGGCCTCCATCGGCGTTCCGTGGACGCGCGCGCTCCCGCGCACGCTGAGCACACCCCTGCGGTCCTGGGCCCCGGACTTGCTTCGCAATCCGGGGTGTTGGGGTGGACGGTCCCCGACGGCATCGTTCGTGCCAAGCTGGAGCGTCGAAAGCATCAGCTGAGGAGACCGTCCAGATGAACGCTACCACGATCGGCCTCGACCTGGCCAAGTCGATCTTCCAGGCGCACGGCGTCGACGCGAGCGGCGCCGTGGTCGTGCAGCGCAGGCTCAAGCGCCAGCAGGTCGAGGGCTTCTTCCGACGCCTGCCGTCCACGACCGTCGGCTTGGAGGCGTGCGGCTCGGCGCACCACTGGGCTCGGGTGCTGACCGGGCTCGGGCACGAGGTGCGGATGATGCCGCTGCAATACGTGAAGCCCTACGTCATGCGCAACAAGACCGACGCGCGCGACGCCGCGGCGATCTGCGAGGCGGCGACGCGCCCGACCATGCGCTTCGTGCCGATCAAGACCGAGGCCCAGCAGGCCGGGCGCGGTCTCCACCGGGTGCGCGACCTCATGGTGCGTCAGCGCAGCCAGGCGCGTCGGGGTGTTCGGAACTCGGCTCGCGGATCCCATCTCGGCCGGCGGTCAGCGACGACCGCACAACGGAAATCGTACACATGACCGCTCCAGATCTCGCCGGATCCCGCTTCAGCACCCCTTGCCGAAAGGGGACCGTCCACACATGACGGGCGGTCGTCATCCCGGATGCCGACGGCTGTCCGGGACCCCATCACTGGATCCCCGCCCACCGCGACCCCCGCGCCGGGTTCTCCGCCTGATCCCTCACTTCACCACGAGCACCGCGCAGGGCGCGTCGTGGACCACCTTCTGCGAGACGCTGCCGAGGATCATGCCCTGGAGGCGGCCGAGCCCGCGGCTGCCGATGACGAGGAGGTCGGCCCCCTCCTCCTCGGCCACCGTCACGATCGCCTCGGCCGGCGCCGCGTCGGCGATGCGCGTGTCGATCGTGATCCCGCGCCCCTCCAGCGTGCGGCGGGCGGCGGCGATCACCTCGTCGGCGACGTGCCGGAGCGTGTCCGGCGAGACCATGATCACGGGGATCGCCCCGCCCATGGCCGCGGCGGGCATGATCGGCGTGGCGGAGGCCTCGTCGAGCTCGGCCTTCACCCGGTCGAGGAAGCCGAGGCGCTCGGCCACCGCGTAGAGCTCGCCGTAGGGCACCCCGCGCAGCAGCGCGTGGGCGAGGACGAGCCGCGCGCCGCGGGCCTCGGCGATCTCGGCGGCGAGCGCGAGGACCGTGTCCTGGTGCGCCGAGCCGTCCACGGCGACGACGATGGTCGAGATCATGGCGGGGTCCTCTCCTCGCGGGGCCGATGCGGCGTTGCGACGGTGCCGCGCCGCGCCCCCGTGCGCAATCCCGGAAACACCGGAAGGCGCAGCGCGCGGATGCGCAATTCTCCTCTGGTGCGTTAGGTATGGTCGACGAGGAGCACGGCGTGAGCGAGAACGGGGGCATCCTGAGGCCGCGGGAGACGGTGTGGACGGTCGCGCGGGCGCCGCGCGCGGCCGCGCTGATCGATGCGGCAGCGACCTTCGGCGTCATGCGCGCGGCGATGCGCGCGGCGCGCTCGCGCATCCTCGTCGTCGGCTGGGACATCGACAGCCGCACGCCTCTCGTCGGCGAGGAATACGAGCCCGCCGACGGACTGCCGCGCGAGCTCGGCCCCTTCCTGCGCGCGCTCGTGGCGCGGCGCCCGCTGCTGAAGGTCGATCTCCTCCTGTGGGACTACGCGCTGCTCTACGGGCTCGAGCGCGAGCTGCTGCCGGAGGTGAAGCTCGACTGGTCGATGCCCCGGGGCATCCGCGCGCGGCTCGACGACGTGCTGCCGATCGGCGCGAGCCACCACCAGAAGATCGTCGTCGTCGACGGGGCGCTCGCCTTCAGCGGCGGGCTCGACCTCGCCATCCGGCGCTGGGACACCCGCGCGCACGCGCTCGACGACCCGCGCCGGCGCGACCCGGACGGCGCGCCCTACCGGCCCTTCCACGACGCGCAGATGATGGTCGACGGCGAGGCGGCGGCCGCCCTCTCGGCGCTGGCGGAAGCACGCTGGCGCCAGGCCGAGGGCGGCTACGCGGCGGCGCCGAGGCTGCGGGGAAAGAACCGCTTCGCGCTGCGCGGGCGCGCCGCGAAGCCGCCGGAGGATCTCTGGCCGGCCGACGTCGTGCCGGACTTTCGCGACGTCGGCGTCGGCATCGCCCGCACGCGCCCCGCCTTCGCCGGCGCGCCGGCGATCCGAGAGGTGGAGGCGCTTTACGAGGCGTCGATCGCCATCGCGGAGCGGACGATCTACATCGAGAACCAGTTCCTCACCCGCGCGAGCGTGGCGCGGGCGCTCGTCGCCCGCATGCGGGAGGTGCCGACGCTCGAGGTCCTGCTGGTCGGTCCGAACGTGCACCAGAGCTGGCTCGAGGAGCACGCGATGAACGCCGGGCGCCGGCGCTTCATGGCGATCCTCGACGAGGCGGGCCTGTCGGGCCGCGCGCGGCTCGTGCACCCCGCCTTGCCGGACGACCCGACCGGCGAGGGCGTCATGGTCCACGCCAAGCTGATGATCGTCGACGACCGGCTCCTGCGCATCGGCTCGGCCAACCTGAACAACCGCTCCATGGGGCTCGACAGCGAGTGCGATATCGCGATCGAGGCACGGACCGATGGCGAGCGCGCCGCGATCGCGCGGATCCGCGACGGCCTCGTCGCCGAGCACGCCGGCGTGGCACCCGAGCGGGTGAGCGAGGCGATCGCGCGGGAGGGCTCGCTCCTCGCCGCGCTCGACACGCTCCCGCAGGAAGGCCGCCGCCTCGCGCCCATCGACCTCGGCCCCGCCGAGGACGGCGAGCTCGCCCGCCGCATCGGCGAGATCGCCGACCCCGAGACACCGATCGCCACCCCCGCCTTCGGCGCGGAGATGTTCGCCGGCCAGCCGGCGCAGCGCTCGCTGGTGCGTACGGGAAAGCTCGTGCTGCTCGCGCTCGCCGTCGTGGCCATCGTCGCGCTCTGGCGCTTCTCGCCCGCCGCCGACCTCACCGACCCGGCCGCGCTGGTGGCGCGGCTCGAGGCGCTCGGCGCGGGGCCGCTCGCGCCGCTCCTCGTCGTCCTCGCCTTCGTCGTGGGCGGGCTCGTGGTCTTCCCCGTGACGGTGCTGATCACGGTCACCGGCATGATGTTTCCGCCGGTGACCGCGATCGCGGTGGCGACGACCGGCGTGATGCTCAGCGCCGCGCTCATGTACGGGATCGGCCGCGCGGTCGGTCGCGGCGCGCTCGAGCGCCGGATGGGCCGGCGCACGCGCGCCGTGTCGAAGGCGCTCGCCGACAGCGGCGTCATCGCGGTCGCCGCGCTGAGGATGCTGCCGGTGGCGCCCTTCAGCGTCGTCAACCTCGTCGTCGGCGCGAGCCGGATCGGCATCGCCGACTACCTCGTGGGCACGCTCGTCGGCATGGCGCCGGGGCTCGTGATGCTCACCCTGCTGGGCACCCGCCTCGCCGAGGTGCTCGCCTCGCCCGATCCGTGGGCGCTGGCGCTACTCGGCATCGCGTTCCTCGCCTGGCTCGCGCTCTCGGTGGGGATGCAGGTGCTGGTCTACAGGATCAAGCGCAAGCGCCGGGCCACGCGCGGCACCTGAGGCGGCCCTCCGGCAGCGTCCTGGGCCTGGGCGGGCTGGGCGGGGGGGTCGTCGCCGCCGTCCTGCTCGTCTCGGGCGGGCTCGGGGCGCTCCAGGCGGCCTCGATCGTCGCCGCGCTGCCCTTCTCGGTCGTCATGCCGTTCATGTGCTGGGGGCTGATCCGCGGCCGCGCCGAGGAGAGCGCCATCATCGCGCGGGCGCGCGGGCCGCCGCCGGAGTGCCTGCGCAAACGGCCCGTGATCCGATCGCGGCCCGTTTGCGTACGTATCGACCCGAGGAAAGCGAAATACGTCGGGTTCCCACCGGACAGGCGGGCGAATCATCGTATTTTCGCTCTTGATGGAGTCCGAGGAGACGACGCACGATGAGAACACTCGGTTCGGCGGCACCCGGCGGGGAAAGCGAGATCCTGGACGGTCGCGGCGGAACGGCGGAGAGGCTTCTCCCGCACCTGAACGCACGGCTCGACGGCACCCACGAGGAGGGACGCGAGCCGCTGCTCCTGAAGGCCTTCCTCCTGCTCGCGGACGCGCACGGCGACCTGGGAACCGCGCTGCGTTGCCTGGAGGAAGCCGCGGTGGGCGGCCACGGCGCGAGAGACGACTCGCTGTGACGCCTTGCTCCGCTCTCGCGTGCGGGGCACTGTGAGGGGATGGAGCAGACCGACCCGCAAGACCCGATGGAACGCGCTTCGCGGTCGACGCGGGAGTCCTTCGCGCTCGTCGTGCTGATCGTCTCGGCGTGCTGCCTCGGCCCGCGCACGATCGGCGGCGCCGCGGCGCAGGGCGAATTGCCCGACGACATGCGCTGGATCGTCCTGGCGAGCCGGCAGGATCCGGCCGAGGCGATCACGCTCGCGCGCGGCTGGCGCGAACGCTTCGACGCGACGCACGTCCTCACCTCCTCGAACGGCTGGAACGCCGTCGTCGCAGGGCCCGTCCCGGTGAGCGACCCCGGCGCGCTGCAGGCGCAACTGCGGGCGGAGCGGGGGCTGCCGGCGGACCTCTACGTCTCGCAGGGCGCGCGCTTCTCCGACCCGTTCTGGACGTCGGACGCGCCGCGCCTCGAGCGCCTGCGCTTCGACGGAGATGCGCCGCTCGCCTTCGGGGCGGACGGGCTCACCCTGCTGCTCGACGCCGCGCGCGACGACACCGACCTCGCCTACCCGACGATCGACGCCTACGAGGGCCGCCGGGTGGCCTTCTCGATCGCCTTCGAGGACGCCGCCTCCTTCTCCGCGGGGGCACGCCTGACGATCGCGCCGCTCGACCCGCAGGCGCCCGGGGCGCGGCAGATCGTGGCGAGCGCGTTCACCGGCGGCGCCCATTGCTGCGCGACGACGCGCATCGCGGGACGGCTCGGCGAGCGCTGGCACGTGATGCCCGGCGCCACGCTCGACGGCGACAGCGGCTACGCCGTGCGCGACCTCGACGGGGACGGCATCTACGAGCTCGTCAGCATCGATCAGTCCTTCCTCTACGCCTACGCCTCCTACGCGGCCTCCTTCGCGCCGATCGTGATCGAGCGGTACGCGGGCAAGGAGGTCGTCGACGTTTCCGGAGACCCGCGCTTCCGCCGGGCCGTCTCGGACGATCTCGCCTGGATGGAAGAGGCGGCGCAGAGCGAGCCGGCGCTGTGGCGCGAGAACGGGTTTCTCGCGGCCTGGGCCGCATCCATGGCGCGGCTCGGGCGTTGGGAGGAGGCGCGTGCGCGGGTGACGGCGTCCTTCGATCGAGCGAGCGACTGGCCGCTGACGATCTGCGAGGCGCCCGCGACCGCCGACGGGACCTGTCCCGCGGGAGCGGAGCGGCCGGCCGCGTTCCCGGAGGTGCTCGAGCGGCACCTGCGCGAGCGGGGCTACATCGGCGGGTGACGGCGCCTCGGCTCGTGCGGTGCGATACGGTCGGGTCGCACGGCGCGAGAGGCACGAAACGGCGCGACAGCGCGGAACGGAACCATCGGTGCGATCGGACGCGAAGACCCTTGCGGCGGCCGCCATCCTCGGCCTCGCCTATTACGCCGCGGCGGTGACCGGCCTGCAATGGGCCGCGGTCGGCGGGGCCGGATCGCCGGTCTGGCCGGCGGCGGGCGTCGGCCTCGCGGGGCTCGTCCTCGGGGGCGTGCGGCTTTGGCCGGCGATCGTGATCGCGCGGCTCGCCGCCGGGCTGACGGTGGGCAGCACGCACCCGCTCACGACCGAGCTCGTCATCGCGCTGGGCAATGCCGCATGCGCCGCGCTGCCCGCCTTCGCGCTCGTCGCCTGGTTCGGCCTCGACCGGCGGCTCGCCGCGATGCGCGACATCCTCGCGCTCGCGTTCGCGGCGGGGATCGGCGCGCTGATCTCGGCGGGATTCGGCGCGGGCGCGCTGTGGCTGTCCACGGGCCTCGGCCCGGACTTCGCGCTCGCCACCGCCGCCTTCTGGTGGTTCGGCGCCTTCGTCGGCGCGATGACGTTGGCACCGCCGATCCTGGCCTGGAGCGACCTGCGCGGCGACATGCTGCGCGACCGTCGGACCCGGCCTCGCACGCCGTCGACGATCCTCCACCTCCTCGCCGTGCTCGCGGTCACGACGGCGCTCGCGGTGCACGTCTTCCTCGGCGAGACGAACCGCGAGGTCGGCACCTGGCTGATCTATCCGCCGCTGATCTGGGCGGCGCTCGCCTTCCAGGTCCGCGGCGCGAGCCTCGCCCTCGTGGTGGTGGCGGGCGCGGCGACCATCGGCGCGACCTTTCGGGCGCGGTCCGTTCGATCTCCTCGCCGATACGATGCAGGACCGCGTCGTGCTCGCCCAGCACTTCTCGGCCGCCACCGCCCTCGTCACCCTGGTCCTCGCCGCCGTCGCCGACGAGCGCCGCGGCGCGGACGCGCTCCGGCGCTCGCAGGCCCACCTGACGAACGTGCTTGAGAGCACCACCGACAGCGTCATGGTGCTCGATCGCGCCTGGCGGTTCACCTACTTGAACACCCGTGCCGCGGCGCAGATCGGCGGCGGGCGCTCGCTCGTGGGCGAGAGGATCTGGGACGTCTTCCCCGGCGCTCTCGGGGGACCGTTCTTCGAGGCCTACACGCAGGCGATGGAGACCGGGCGGCCCGCGCGCGCGGACGCCTTCTACGCGCCGCTCGACACCTGGTTCGAGGCCAACGCCTACCCCTCGTCGGAGGGGCTGACGATCTTCTTCCGAGACGTGACGGCCGAGCGGCGCACCGCCGCGACGCTCGCGCAGAGCGAGGCGCGGCTGCGCGCCGTGCTCGAGCAGATGTCGACGGGCGTCACCGTCGCGCAGGCGCCCTCCGGGCGGCTCCTCTTCCACAACACCAAGGGCGAGGAGATCCTGGGGCACGGGCTCATCCGCTCGGCGGACTACGCCGGCTACGCGGCCTATGGCGCGCTGCACGCCGACGGGCGCCGCTACGCCCCGGGCGAATACCCGATCGCCCGCGCCATGCTCTCGGGGGAGGTCGTCGACCGCGAGCCGATGGTCTACCGCCGGGGCGACGGCAGCCTCACGGACCTCGAGGTCTCCGCCGCCCCGATCCGGGACGCGACGGGCGAGATCGTGCTGGCCGTCTCGACCTACGAGGACGTCTCCGAGCGCAAGCGCGCGGAGGAGGCGCTGCTCGCCAGCGAGGAGCGCCTGCGGCTCGCGCAGGAGGCCGGCGGCATCGCCACCTGGGAGTGGAGCATCGCGACGGGCGACGTAACCTGGACCGGGCCGATGGAGAGCCTCCTCGGCCTGCCTCCCGGCAGCCGCTCGCCCGGGTACGACGCCTTCCAGGCGCAGACCCTCCCGGAGGACCGCCCGGGCGTCTCGGCCGCGATCGAGGCGGCGCTCGCGGGCGGCCCGCCCCTCGACATCGAGTTCCGGATCCGCCGCCCCGACGGGAGCGTGCGCTGGCTCGCCGGGCGCGGCGAGGTGGTCCGCGACCTCGAAGGGCGGCCGGTGCGCATGATCGGCGTGAACTACGACATCACCGAGCGGCGCGAGGCGCGCGCGGCGCTCGAGCGGCTCAACGCCGACCTGGAGGCGCGCGTCGCGGAGGGCGCCTCCAAGCTCGTGCAGCTCCAGAAGATGGAGAGCCTCGGCCAGCTCACCGGCGGCATCGCCCATGACTTCAACAACCTGCTGATGGCGGTGCTCTCCTCGCTGACCGTGCTGCGCAAGCGGGTCGAGAACGACGCCCGGGCCGACCGGCTGATCGCCAACGCGATCAAGGGCGCCGAGCGCGGCGTGTCCCTCACCCAGCGCATGCTCGCCTTCGCCCGGCGCCAGACGCTGGCGCCCTCGGCCGTGGAGGTGCCGGATCTCGTGGTGGGGATGACCGACCTCCTGCGCCGCTCGATCGGGCCGCAGATCCGCATCGAGACGCGCTTCGCCGAGGGCACGCCACCGGCGCTCGTCGACCCCAACCAGCTGGAGCTCGCGCTCGTGAACCTCGCGGTCAACGCCCGCGACGCCATGCCGGACGGCGGCGTGCTCACCATCGCCGTCGACGCTGTGACGCGGGCGGCCGAGCCGCAGGGGCGCTTCGTGCGCGTGCGCATCTCCGACACGGGGGTGGGCATGGACGAGGCGACGCTCGCACGGGCGGTCGAGCCCTTCTTCACGACGAAGGGCGTGGGCAAGGGGACGGGGCTCGGCCTCGCCATGGTCTACGGGCTCGCCGAGCAGTCGAACGGACGGCTCGCGCTCGCGAGCGTGCCCGGCACGGGCACGACGGCGGAGATCCTGCTGCCGATCGCGGACGCCGTCGCCGAGCCGCGCCCGGCCGCGTCGGGGGCGGAGCGCGCGCCCGCGGTGGTCGAGCGCCGGCGGCTGCGGGTCCTCGTCGTCGACGACGACGCGCTCGTCCTCATGGGGTCGGCGACGATGGTCGAGGATCTCGGCCACGAACCGATCGAGGCGGGCTCGGGCGCCGACGCCCTCGCCATCCTCGACGCGGGCACACCGATCGATGTCGTTCTGACGGACCAGGCGATGCCGGGGATGACCGGCCTCCAGCTCGCCCAGGCCGTGCGCGCCCGCCGCCCGCGCCTGCCCCTCGTCCTCGCCACCGGCTACGCGGAGCTGCCAGAGGGCGCCGAGGCAGCGGTCGACGCACGCCTCGCCAAGCCCTTCGGGCAGGACGAGCTGATGCGCGTGCTCGCGCGGGTGGGGTCGCCGGTCGAAGCCGACACGCCGCCGGCATGTCCTCCCGCCTAGCCGGTCTCCCCGCGAATCCCGAGCGCCCGCCCCAGCGCGGCGGCGAAGGCCCGGGCGCGCGGGCCGTCGGCCTCGGCGAAGCTCACCAGCAGCCCGGCGACGGGCTCCTCGCCCGTGCAGAAGCCCGAGAGCCGCGCGACGGCCCAGCCGGCGGCGCCGAGGCCGGCGACGGCCGCAGCCTCGTCCGCGAGGCTCCCCATTCGCACGGCGAGCTGGAGCCCGCCGGGCGGCAGCGCCACCTCGACGCGATCGCCCGCCGCCGCGCGGATCGCCTCCGTCAAGACGCGCGCGCGGGTCTCGTAGGTACGCGTGACGCGGCGCAGGTGCAGCTTCCAGGCGCCGCTCTCGATCAGCTCCGCGAGCGCGAGCTGGGCGTGGACGTTGGCCGCGCAGCCGGCGTTGCGCACCGCGTGCGCGAGCGCGCCGGCGAGCGGGCGCGGCGCGACCATCCAGCCGACGCGCAGCGCCGGCAGCAGGCTCTTCGCCGCCGAGCCGAGATAGACGACGGCATCCGGCGCCAGCGGCTGCATGGCACCGGCCTCCTGACCGCGCCAGTGGAACTCGCCGTCGTAGTCGTCCTCGACGATCGTCGCGCGCGCGGACCGCGCCCAGGCGATCAGCGCGGCGCGGCGTGGCGGGCTCATGCGCGTGCACAGAGGATACTGGTTGGACGGCGTGACGTAGGCGATCCGGGCGCCCGTCCGCGCCTGCGCCGCCTCGATGTCGGCGCCTGCGTCGTCGACGGGGAGCGGGGCGACCCGCAGGCCTGCATTCTCGAAGGCGGCGCGCGCGCCGAGATAGCCCGGCTCCTCGACGAGCACCGTCTCCCCCGGATCGCACAGGCAGGTCGCCAACAGCGACAGCCCCGCCTGCGCGCTGGCGACGACGACGAGCTCGTCGGGCGCCACCAGGAGCCCGCGCTCGCGGCGCAGATGCTGGGCGAGCGCGCGGCGCAGCACGGGCGCGCCGGAATAGTCGTCGTAGGCGCGCATCGGCCCGAGCGTCGTGCGCGCGGCGCGGCGCAGCGCGCGGGCCCAGACATCGCGCGGGAACAACGGCTCGTCGGGCGCGCCCGGGCGGAAGCGGCCGGAGGGGTGCGCGTAGAGCCGTGCGCGCAGGTCGCGGCACTGGGTCCGGCCGCGCGCCGACAGCGCAGGCCCCTCCCCCGCCCCGCCGACCGGGTCGTCGATGTGCTCGACCCGCGCCACCACTGGCGCGCGACGCCCGTCGACCGCGACGAGCCCCTCCGCCCGCAGCAGCTCGTAGGCGGCGTTGACGGAGTTGCGCGAGACCCCGAGCGCCGCGGCCGCCCGCCGGCTCGAAGGCAGCACCACGCCGGGCTCGAGCCGTCCCGAGCGGACCGCCTCGCGCAGCGCCCGGAACAGCCGCGCCACGACCGTACCGGCGTCGGAAGGACCCGCCTCGACGAGGCTGCGCAGGGCAGCTGGTTCCATGAAATCGCGCCGTTCTGGAGCTACCGTGGGACCAATATCGCGTGAACATGCGCGCCTGTCATCAGGAGCCCGACGCATGCACGAGACAGCGACCACCCGTCCCCCGTCCTACGCCCGTATCCGCGTCGCCAAGCGCGCGGTCGACGACCGCGCCGCGGCCTACGCGCTGCTCGATGCGAGCCTGTTCGCGCACATCGGCTTCATCCACGAGAACCGGCCGATGGTCGTGCCGATGGCGTTCGCGCGCGCCGGCGACACCCTCTACCTGCACGGCGCCTCGAAGACGCGGATCGTCGCGCTGGCGGCCGGCGCGCCGCTGTGCCTCGAGGCGACGCGGATCGACGGGCTCGTCGTCGCGCGCTCCGGCTTCGCCCATTCGGTCAACTACGCGACCTGCATCGTCCACGGACGGGGTCGCGCGGTTGACGGCGCGGAGCTCGACCGGGCGCTCGCCCTGATCACGGACCATCTGCTGCCCGGACGCACCGGCGAGGTACGCCCGATGACCGCCCAGGAGCGCAAGGCCACCGGCGTCGTCGCGCTCGACGCCGAGCACGTCACCTTCAAGGTGCGCACCGGCCCGCCGAACGATCCGGAGACGGATCGTGCCGGGGGAAGCTGGGGTGGCGTCCTGCCGATCGCCCTGCGGATCGGCGTCGGCGAGCCGGACGACCACACGCCCTCGGGAACACCGGAACCCGGCTCCCTGGCGGCCGCGAGAGAGCGGTTCGAGGAGAACAACTTAGGATTTTAATCATACCGGTCCGGATCGCCTGAAGCCGGCCGGCCGGATGTGGCCGAGGGGCTTCAAGCTCCTTTACCGTGTGTTCAACTCTCCTCGGGAGGATGCCCTCGCAACTCAACTTTAGGTTTTAACATAGGATAGTCGCTCGATGGCGGTACGAGCCTTCCTCCGGGATCGACGCGGCGCGCTCGCGGTCGCCATCGCCATCGCCGCTCCGGTCGTCTTCGGCCTGGCGGGCGTCGCCGTCGACTACGCGTCGTGGTCGCTGGAGCGCGCGCGCATGCAGACGCTCGCCGACAGCGCGGCCATGACTGCCGCGATCGAGCTGCAGATCGGCGCCGGCGAGGACCAGATCGACGCCCTCGTCTCGGCGATCGTCGGCGAGAGCCCACTCGCGGACGGCGGGACGCTCGGCACGGACAGCACGGTCGTCGGCGAGAACGCGGGGGTGCGCGTCGTGCTCAGCCGGGCCATGCGGCCGAGCTTCCTCAGCGGCCTCGTCCTGCCGACCGGCGGTGACCTGGAAGTCTCCGCGACCGCGATGCGCAGCGGGACCTTCATGCTGTGCGTGCTCAGCGTCGACGGCGCGAGCGACGCGGCGATCGCGCTCGACGGCGCGGCCAGCCTGGTGGCCCGGGACTGCTCGATACACGCGAACTCGACCTCGCCGTCGGCGATCCGGGCGCAGGACGCCTCGCTCGTGCGTGCCCTGCGCACCTGCTCCGCCGGAGGCGTGACGCAGGTGGCATCGCGCAACTTCGATCCGAGCGCGCACGTCGACTGCCCGGCCGCCGAGGATCCCCTGCGCAACCGCGTGGCGCCGCCGGTCGGCCCCTGCATGCACACGAACCTGCACCTCGTGGACGTCCAGCGCACGCTGCAGCCGGGCACGTATTGCGGCGGCCTGGTCATCGACAAGGGCGCCGACGTCACGCTCGCGCCGGGCGTCTACGTCATGAAGGACGGTCCGCTGATCATCGGCCCGGGCTGGGAGGAGGCACGCCGGCCACCGGGTCGCGACGACGAGGACGACCGCCGCGGCCGCCGCGACGATGACGATGACGACGACGACGATGACGACGATGACGACGACGACGATGACGACGATGACGACCTGAGCGAGGCGCGCTGGAAGGGGCGGCTCGTCGGCAACGGCGTCGGCTTCTACTTCACCGGCGACATCGCGGAAGGTGCCGACGGCGAGACCTTCGCGCTCCACATCATGCCGAACTCCTTCGTCGAGCTGACCGCGCCCACCGGCGGGCCGCTCGCGGGGCTGCTCCTCTTCGAGGACCGCGCGGCCGACACGGATCGCATCTTCAGGATCGAGAGCAACGAGGCGCGCCGGCTGGTCGGCACGATCTACGTCTCGCGGGGCGTGCTGGAGATCGACACCGACCGCACCATCGCGGACCTGTCGGAGTTTACCGCGATCGTCATGCGGCGCCTGGACATGACGGGCCGGTCGCGCCTCGTCATCAACGCCGACTACGACGCGACGAACGTGCCGGTGCCGTTCGGCATCGGCCCGACCGCGGGCGAGGTTCGGATCGTGGACTGACGGCGAAGCACGCCGTCGGTCGGCCCGCGCGTCCTGCGCGCTACGCGCTCTCTCCGGGCTTCCCGGCGCGCGCGCGGTGGTTCTGCCACGGCCAGCGGCCCTCGATCTCGACCTCGAGCGCGAAGGAGAGGAACGTCCGGATCAGCACGATGCCGCCGAGCACGAGGACGCTGTCCATCGTCGGCTCGATGGCCACCGTGTTGATGATGTCCGCGGCGACGAGGAACTCGAGCCCGAGCAGGATCGAGCGGCCGAGGCTCGCGCGGTACTCGTCGTAGGGATCGCCGCCGCGCGCGCCCGAGAGCTTCTTGCGAAGGTAGGCGGCGGTCGCGATGACGATGCCGAGCACGATCACGGCGATCCCGCCGTACTCAATGGCGCGAGTGATCCAGTGCAGGATCGTGTCGGTCAGCGCGGCGATCGGCTCGGCCGTGCGCGTCTCCTCCCCGCCCAGCTGCGCCCGCGCCGTCCCGATGGCGACGGCCGTCGCGGCGATGCCGGCGACGGCGAGGCTCCCGATCGTGCTTCGTCTCATCCGCTCCCCCTTCAGGCGCCGCGCCCGCGGGGAGTGATAGGACACGGACGCACCCGCCGTCCAATGCGGGTGCGTCCGACGCCGTTCCGCGACGCGGGATCCGCCGCGGATTCAGGCGCCCACCGCGCGCGTGCGCACGCCGAGGCGCGCGTCGACATAGGCCACGATGGCGTCGACGCAGGCCTCGATCGATTGCTTCGAGGTGTCGACCACGAGGTCGGGGGCGTGCGGCGGCTCGTAGGGCGCCGAGATTCCGGTGAACTCGCCGATCTCGCCGGCCCGGGCCCGCTTGTAGAGGCCCTTCGGGTCGCGGCCCTCGCAGGTGGCGAGGTCGGCCGCCACGTGGACCTCGTGGAAGGCATCGCCGGCGGCGCTGCGCGCCCGGTCGCGGTCCGACCGGTAGGGCGAGATGAAGGCGGTGATCACGATCACGCCCGCCTCCGCGAACAGCGCGGCCACCTCGCCGACGCGCCGGATGTTCTCGGCCCTGTCGTCCGGCGAGAAGCCGAGATCGGCGTTGAGCCCCCGGCGCACGTTGTCGCCGTCGAGCACGAAGGCCTGGTAGCCCTTGGCGAAGAGCCGCTGCTCGACGCGCATGGCGAGCGTCGACTTGCCGGCGCCCGAGAGCCCGGTCATCCAGATCACGCCGCCGCGGTGGCCGTTCCGGAAGGCCCGGCCCTGCGCCGTGAGCAGGTGATCGACCTCGTAGAGGTTCGTGCCCTTGACGCGCATCGCCTCGCGCTGGTCGGGATAGCCCTCCGTCGAGACGACGCCGCCGGCCACCGTGTCGAAGCCGTCGACGAGGACGAAGCGCCCGCCGGCGGGGTTGGCGCGATGATCGTCGAGGGAGAGCATCTCGCGGGTGCGCAGCACCACCTCGGCGACCTCGTTGTGGCCCACCGCGTCCGTCGGCGCGCGGCCGAGCGTCTGGGTGTCGATGGCGTTCTCGATCGCCTCGACGGTGACGTTGGCCTCGTCCGGGCCGACCTTCAGCTTGAGCGCGTCGCCGACGACGAGCGGTCGCTCTGCGAGCCAGAACAGCGTCGCCCGGAAGACGTTGGTGAGTTTCGGCGCGGACGCCTCGTGGCTCGCGACGTCGCCGCGCTCGGCGAAGATCTGCTCGTCGAGGGTGAAGCCGACGACCTCCCCGGCGCGGGCCTCGAGCTTGGCCACCGGCGCGTTCCAGCTCTCGATCGTGCGCACCCGCGCGCGCCGGTTCGAGGGCGAGAAGACGAGCTCGTCGCCGACCCTGAAGCGCCCCGCCTCGACGCGCCCGACGAGGATGCGGCGCTCGTCGAACTTGTAGACGTCCTGGATCGGCAGCCGCAGCGGCCGCTCGAGCGGCGGCGCCAGCGGCGCGAGCGCGTCGAGGGCGGCGACGAGGGTCGGGCCCTCGTACCAGGGCATCGTCTCGGCGCGGCTCGCGAGGTTCTCGCCGGCGCGCGCGGCGACCGGCACGACGGCGTCGGGCGTCAGCCCGATCTCGGCGAGGTAGGCCCGCACCTCCGCCTCCACCGCGCGGAAGCGCGCCTCGTCGTGGCCGACGAGGTCCATCTTGTTCACGGCGACGACCACCTGGGTCAGGCCGAGCAGGTGCAGCAGGAAGGCGTGGCGCCGCGACTGCTCGCGCACGCCCTCGGCCACGTCGACGACGAGCACGGCGGCGTCCGCGGAGGCCGCGCCAGAGACCATGTTCTTGAGGAACTCACGGTGCCCCGGCGCATCGATGATGACGTAGGGCCGCGCGTCCGACTCGAAATTGATCTGCGTCGTGTCGATGGTGATCGCCTGGTCGCGCTCGGCCTGGAAGGCGTCGAGCACGAAGGACCACTCGAGCGGCATGCCGCGGCGCTCCGCCATGGCGGTCAGCTCCTCGAGCTTGCCGTCCGGCAGGCTGCCGGTGTCGTGCAGGAGACGCCCGATCAGCGTGGACTTGCCGTGATCGACGTGGCCGACGACCACGATCTTCATGGGGTTGAGACGTATCTTCATGACGTTCGCCCTCACATGTAGCCGCTGGAGCGCAGGCGTTCGAAGCTGTCCTCGGTCTCCTTGTCCATCGTGCGCCCGGCGCGCTCGGAGACCTTGGTGACCATGAGCTCCGCGATGATCTCGTCGATCGTCGCGGCGTCGGAGGCGACGGGGAAGGTGATGTTCTTCTCGCCGAGCGAGCGATAGCGCTTGCCGTCGCGGGCGAAGTAGAGCGGCACGACCGGGATGCCCTCCGCCTTCGTGTAGCGCCAGATGTCGATCTCGCTCCAGTGCAGGAGCGGATGGATGCGCACGTGGACGCCGTCGGGGAAGTCGGTCTTGTACTGGTCCCAGAACTCCGGCGGCTGGTTGCGGAAGTCCCAGGCGCCGTCCAGCGCGCGCGGCGAGAAGACCCGCTCCTTGGCGCGGGTCGCCTGCTCGTCGCGGCGGATGCCGACCATGACGCCGCGATACTTGTCGCGGGCGAGCGCGTTGCGCAGCCCGACGGTCTTGCGGGCCGCGGCGCGGGTCGCCGGCGGCAGCGTCTGGTCCATGTCCTCCTCCGGCGGGCAGTGCTCGACGCGCAGGTCGAGGCCCCAGGCCGGGACGATCTCGTCGCGGAAGGCGTAGACCTCCGGCAGCTCCATGCCCGTATCGAGCTGGATCAGCGGGAAGGGCACGCGCCCGAAGAAGGCCTTGCGAGCCATCCACAGGAGGGCGTTCGAGTCCTTGCCGATCGACCAGAGCATGCCGAGCGGGGAGACCTGGGCGTAGGCCTCGCGCAGGATGTAGATCGTGCGCGCCTCGAGATCGGCGAGATGGGCGGCGGTGTCGTCGTCGAAGGCGTCGGCGAAGTTGGTGCGTTCCGGCGCGAGGGTCGCGGCCATGTCCTCGTCTCCTGTCGCTGCTGACGGTGGCGCGCCGGCGGAACACCGCCCGTCGACGCGGGTGACGCGTTCACTCGGCGGCGTCGAGCTTGCAGCCCTCGGCCGTCGCTCCCCCCGCGGCGGGCGTCTCCTCGGCGGCCCCCTCGGTCGGAAGCACGACCGAGAGGATGGCGAGGACGACCGCAACGGCTGCGATTGTAACGTAGATCCAGACGAAAGTCCCGGTTACATTCGCCACAACCCCGAAAAGGTAGTTGCCCACCATTCCACCGACGCCGAGCGTCACGTTGGCGACTCCGAAGATCACGGTCGCCTGCGCGCCCTTCGCCGTCTTGGCGACGTAGGCGGGGACGAGGCCGAAGATCGGGTAGAAGGCGACCGCGAAGAGCACGCCCGCGCCGATCGCCAGCGTCTCGGTGGGCGCCACGACCAGGATGGCCGAGGCGGCGAAGACGCAGACGTAGGTGAACAGCAGGGCGAGGCGCACGCCCGTCTTGTCCGACATCCAGCCGACGACGAACCCGGCGAACATGCCGATGAAGCCGATCACGCCCCAGACCCAGGCGGCGAACGCCACCGAGAAGCCGAGCTCCTCGCGCAGGTAGGGCGAGAGATAGTTCTGGAAGGGGAGCGTCGAGAAGCCGTTGAGGAAGGTGATGGCCCAGATGATCAGCACCCAGGGCACCATCACCGCGCCCATGCCCGCGAAGAAGCCGCGCTCGCCCTCGCCCGCGACCGGCGCCGGCTCGGGCGTGTGGCGGAAGAGGCCGAGCTTCCAGAACGTCACGATGGCGATCGCGGTGACGGCGAAGGTGCCGGCGCCGACCGTCAGCCACACCCCGCGCCAGTCCCCGCTCACGACGAAGAGGGGTACGAGCAGGCTGTTGACGAAGACGCCGTAGCTCGTGCCGCTCGAGACGAGGCCGAGCACCTTGCCGCGGTGGCGGTAGCCGATGGCGCGCGAGACGATCTCGACCATCGGCACGTAGACCGAGGCCGCCGTGCCGCCGAGGATCGTCAGCAGGGCGGCGACGACGAGGATCGAGTCTGTCATCGGAAGGAGCATCAGGCAGGCCGCGCACAGCGCGACCGAGCCGATCACGACCTGCCCGCCGCCGATGCGTGGCGCCAGCCAGGCGCCGAGGATCGCGAAGGCGAGGAAGCCGAGCTGCCCCGCCGCCGTGATCATGCCGACCACCGTCATGTCGAAGCCCAGGTCGGCGCGCATGTCGGGCACGAGCTGCGAGAAGAGGTAGAAGCCGAAGCCGTAGGTCGCGGCGACGAAGCTCGTCAGCAGCACGGTGATGAGCACGCCGGCGAGCGCGTTCGCCCCGCCGCCGGTGTCGGATGCATGACTGGTCATGGCGAATGCCTTTCGCGTGTCCAGTGTGAAGAGGGGTGCGCGGGAAAGGCCCGCGCGCCGTCAGGGACGGCGGGCGACGTGGATCACGAAGTCGGTGGAGAAGACGTCGAAGACGGGCTTGAAGTCGCCGAAGGTCTCGATGTCGGCGAAGCCAGCCTCCTCGAGGAGACCGCGCATCTCGTCCTTCAGGACGGGATAGACCTCGAGCGTGTAGGTCTCGCGATCCGAGAAGTCGTAGCGGAAGCGGCAGAGAACTTCATCGATGTGGTCGACGCTCACCTTGGCGCCGGTGCCGCAATAATAGTAGTTGCCGCTGGACTTGTAGCGGTGCGCGCGGATGGCGTCGAAGTTGCGATGGTCGAGCATCAGGAGCCCGCCCGGCACGATCCGCCGCGAGAACTCGCCGAGCACGTGCCGGCGGTCGGCCCCCGCGAACAGGTGCGGGAAGGAGCTGCCCAGGCACACGACGGCGTCGAACGTGCCGTCGAGCGTCTCGCCGAGGCTGCGCCAGTCGGCGTGGACCGCCTCGAGCGCGTGGCCGCGCCGCGCGGCGTTGGCGCGCGCCTGCTCCAGCATCGCCGCGCTGCCGTCGACGGCGACGACCTCGAAGCCCGCCTCGATCAGCGCGATCGAGTGAAAGCCCGTGCCGGCGGCGACGTCGAGGACGCGACGGGCCCCGGCGGCGCGCAGCCGCTCGACGAAGAAGCCCGCCTCCGCCGCCTTGCGCCGATCCCAGTCGATGAGGGCGTCCCACCTGTCGACGAAGCGCGGGACGTACTGCTCGGCGAAGTTCTCCGGCGCGGGACGCGCGGGCGCCTCCGGCGACGCGAGGATCGAGGTGTCGGCCAAAGAGGTGTCGGCCAAAGAGGTGTCGGCCATGACGGCTCTCCTGTCGGCTGGGCGATGCGGGGCGGGCTGGCTGGACGCGCTCAGGCGTATTGCGCGGCGAAGGCGCGGTACTTCGCGCCGAGCTCCTCGGCCCAGCCGGGCGCGTCGGCGAGCGTCATGCGGCGGCACTCGTAGCCGAGCATCGACTTCATGATCGCCATCTGCGGCTCGGTGAACACGACCGTGCCGTCGTCCTCGATCGCCTCGATGCCGTCCGCGCGCTGGCAATCCTCGTTGATGCGGATCGCGTCCTCGCGGGTGAGGCTCTCGTCGAGATCGAGCATCGCGCCGTCGCGGTAGACCCGCACCGGATAGCCGCCGGGCAGGCCCGCGGGGGCCGGGGCGTGGGCGAGGATGCCGCTGTCGGTCGCCATCGCCTCGATGACGCGCACCGCCGAGGAGGCCGTGAGCAGCTGCCCGGCGACGCCGCCGATCCGCTTCAGGCGCCCGTCGAGCTGGGCGAAGAGGGCGGCGTGGTCGAGCGCGCCGTTCAGCTTCTGGCCGCCCACGCGCGCGGTGAGGTGGTAGGCGCCGCGCCCCGCCTCGCCGAAGCGCGGGACGTAGTGGCTGAAGTAGTGCTGCGCGACGAGGCGCAGCTCGACGTCCGCGACGTCCTTGCCCGTCAGGTGCGCGACGCCGTAGGTCAGCGCCGGCACGATGTTGGCGACGTTGCCGATGCCGATCGTCGGCGCGAGCCCCACCTTGGCGAGAACGGGGCCGACGGCGTCCGGGAAGGCCGCGTTGACGACGCGCGTCTCGACACCGGAGCGGCGGACGGCCCGCATCAGCTCGTGGTTCAGGACGAGGTGCATCGGCAGCCAGGGCCCGAACTGCGCCTCGTCGAGCGCCTCGAACACCGCCTTCGGCAGCGCCGTGATGACGCGCCAGGACTGCAGCGAGGCGCCCATGAAGACGATGTCGGGGCGCACCTCGGCGAGCGTCTCCGCCGTGGCGTCGATGTCGTCGAGGTCCACGCGCACCGCCTCGATCTCCGGCACGTGGCCGAGATTGTGCATCGTGAAGCGCACGAGGTTGGCGCGTCGGCGCGCGGTCTCGACGTCACGGGCGGCGACGACGAGGCGGTTCGTGTCCGGGTCGCGGGCGAGCAGGGAGAGGACGTTGCAGGACAGATCCCCCATGCCCACGATCATGATGGTGGGCTTGTCGTCCTCGGTGCGGATGCGGCGCATGGTTCGCCTCCTCGGGTGATGCGGGCGGGTGCGGGCGGATCGTCGTCAGCGCGGGTAGCAGCCGTTGTCGGCGCGCAGGACCGCGCCGGTCATCGACTTCGCGTCGTCGGAGAGCGCGTAAGCGCAGATGCGCGCGACGTCCTCGGGGAGGATGTCGTAGTCGAGCATCTCCTGACGCTTGTATTCCTCGTAGCGATACTTCGGGATTCGGTCCGCGATCGCCGTATTGACGATCAGCCCCGGCGAGACGACGTTCACGCGGATGTACGGTGCGAAGTTCATCGCGTTCGACTTGGTGAGGCCGATGACGCCGGCCTTCACGGTCCCGTAGAGCGCATCCGAGGAGCCGACCTCGCCGGCCACCGAGGCGAGGTTGACGATCGCGCCGCGGCGCTTCTGCGGAAGGAGATGCCCGGCGAAGGCGCGCGAGAGCCACACCGGGCCCTTCACGTTGACGGCGATGACGCGCTCGATGGTCTCGTCGTCGTACTCCCACACCGGGCGCCCGAGGTAGAGGCCCGCGTTGTTGACGAGGCCGTCGACGTCCGGGAACGCGGCGAGCGTGCGCTCCATGAAGGCGTCGCAGTCCGCGCGCAGGCCGACGTCGCAGGTCGAGACCGCGAGCGGGCGCCCGGCATGGGCCTCGCGGAGGCTGGCCAGCCCGGGCTCGTCGATGTCGCTCGCGATCACCGTCATGCCGCGATCGAGCAGGAGGCCCACGAGGGCGCGGCCGACGCCGGCGGCGGCCCCGGTGACGATGACGGTCGAGACGCTCATTCTGCGGCCTCCTTGATCGGGCTGACACGGTATTGGTCGAGATGCTCGTAGAAGGGCCGGCAATAGGCGACGTAGTCGCGTAGATGCGGCAGGTCCTCGTACGTGTGGCGATACTTGCGCGTCGGCTTGCCGATGCCGCTCGAGCCGATCACGTCCGTGTGCCAGCCCTCCCATGTCGACCATTCCGGCCGCGAGCCCGCGTCCCAGCGCAGCGCCTCCGGCACGAGATCGATGCCGGTGCGGGCGCAGAACAGGCCGATCGTGCCCTCGGGGTCCTCGGCGAGGTCGGCGGCGTTGATCACGAGCGGCGTCTCGCCGGTGAGATCGCGCACGACGTCGAACAGCCGCGCGAGCTGCTCGTAGCCCAGCGTCTCGCGCGTCACGTCCGGATGGACGTTGGCGTGCGAGAGCACGGCCTCCTCGGGATCGCGGATGAGGAAGGTGTTGATCTGGCCGAGCAGATAGTCCGGGTCGGCGAGCAGATGATCGAGCGCGTGGTAGGGGAAGTCCTTGTGGAAGACCGGCGTCTCCAGGCGCGCGCGCTCCATCATGTCGCGCACGGCGGCGTAGGTGCGCGGATGGTCCGGGTCCGGGTTCTGGTGGGGCAGCGTGGTACGCCCCTCGTGAACGAAGTAGACGTAGCTGAAGGCCTCGTGGAAGACCTTGAAGTCGCCGCGCTCCATGAAGGAGCGCTCCAGCGCAGTGGACATCGAGCGAGGGTGGCCCCAGAGGGCGATCGAGAGATGCATGGGACGGCTCCGTCGAGCGCGGGACGAGGGTGTCTCAGCCTGGCGGGCGCGGCTCACTCGGCGGCGGTGGCGAAGGCGGGCTCCCGGCCGGAGGCGACCTCCTCGGCGGCCTCCTCGGCGGCCGCGTGCCGCGCGACGAAGTCGACGAGCCGGCGGGCGTTGCGCGCCACCTCGGCGTAGGTCGTGATGAAGGCGCCGTAGTTGGCGAAGTCCTCCGGCGGCATGCCGTCGGGGTCGTAGGCCTTGGCGAAGGAGGGCAGGCGCTCGAGCTTGCGCAGGATCTCGGCCGGGATCTCGCGGTCGATGGCGCGCGGATCGAGATCGCCGAGCTCGCCCTCGCGGCGCATCAGGTCGGCGATGAAGCTCGGCTTGCAGGTGTAGGCGATGTCCGCGCCCGCGGTCTCCTCGAGATGCATCGAGAGAGCGCCGGTCTCGGGCGCGTCGGTCTCGAGCGAGGAGAGCAGCATCATCACGGGATGCCCCTTCTCGACGATGGTGCGCTGGATGCGCTTGAGGATCGCGATCTCGGCGAAGCGGACCTCGCGAGCGTCGAGCGAGACGCCGCGCGCCGCCGCCTCGTCGAGCAGGTCGCCCTGCGAGCCGAAGCGGCCGATCATGTGGGTGATCACCGTGCGCCAGCGCGCGAGGTCGACGCCCTGCCGGCGCGCCTCCGCGAGCCCCGCCTCGACGGCGCGGATGCAGGCGGAGAACTGCGGCACGCAGTAGGAGAGCGTGTTGTTGACCGAGATGCCGCGGGCGACGAGCCGCCGGATGGTCTCGTAGCCCTGGCGCGTGCCGGGCACCTTGACCATCAGGTTGGGTGCGATGCGTGCGAGCTGGAGGCCCTGCTCGAGCATGGCGTCGGCGTCGAAGATGCAGCGCGGGTCGAGCTGGCCGGAGACCCAGCCGTAGCGCCCCTCGGAGGCGCGCCAGAGCGGCAGCATGGTCTGCGCGGCGCGGCGCAGCGCCTCCTGGTAGATGATCCAGTAGGTCTCGTGGATGTCGGGGCGCGCCTGGCGCAGGTGCGCCTCGCGCACCTCAGGCGCCCATGTCTGCGGCGCCTCGATGATGCTCTTGGCGACGAGGGAGGGGTTCGTCGTCACGCCGCGCACGAGCGAGCCCGCCGGCTGGGCCGTGTCGAGAAAGCGTCGGAGCTGCGCGCCCCAGCGCGCACGGGTCGCCGCGTCGGGCGCCTCGGCGAGGACCCGCTCCTTGAAGGCGGGGAAGACGAGCGGCGAGGAATCCCACCAGATCTCGGCATCCGGGGCGGCGGCTTGCATCTTCTCGAGGACGGACGGCGCGGACATTGGGAGCACTCCGGTTTCGGGCGTTGTCAGACGGCGACCGCGAGGGGATGTGCGGCTTGCGGGACCGGCAGGACGGTGCCGGATCGCCAGCGGGCGAGGAGATCCGGCAGCTGCGTCATGCAGGAGAAGGGCGAGGCGCCCGCGTCGGCGAGCAGGGGCGCCGTGTCGCCCGGGGCGAAGGCGAGCACGGTCATGCCGGCGGCGACGCCGGCCTGGACGCCGACGAGGCTGTCCTCGATCACGATGCAATCGCGCGGCGAGAAGTCCATGTCGTCCGCCGCGTGCAGGAACAGGCCCGGATCGGGCTTCCAGTGCCCCACCTCGTAGGCGCTGTAGATGCGGCCCTCGAAGCGCGGCAGGAGCCCGGTGAGGCCGAGCGTCTGGCGGATCTTCTCGAGCGGCGCGCTGGACGCGGTGCAGAAGGGGCCGGCGAGCCGGTCGAGCGCGTCCTCCACCCGGGGCACGGCCCGGAGCTCGCGCTCGAAGGCCTCCGCGGCGCGGCGCCGGAAGGCGGGGATGAAGGTTTCGGCGAAGCTGCGCCCGGCACGCGCCTCGAGCTCGGCGACCCACGAGGCGACCTTGCGGCCGCGCAGGAAGGCGAGCGCCTCCGCCTCCTTGAAGGCGAGGCCGAGATCCGGGGCCATCGCGGCGAGGACGCGGGCGCTGACGATCTCGCTGTCCACGAGCACGCCGTCGCAATCGAAGATGACCAATCCATCCGCCATGGCACACGATCTCCCTGTGGGCCGACGACCTCTCGGCCGCGCCCTCGTCGGACGGCGATTCGATGCACGCGGGCGTCGGCGCAGGCGGTGGTGACCGCGATGTGCCGAGGCCTCGCCGATGGGTGCGGGAAAGGGCACAGGCCCCAGTCGTCGGGCACCACATGGGCTGGTTGTGTACGTACTTTTATCGACCCGATTTAACCTGTCAACCAGATTTTGGGGGTTAATTACCCGAGGTGTTGCATTTAGCAGGTTAAGATGCCAAAATGCCTGTGAAATCATCGACCTAACGAGGCGTCATTGCATGACTGAAAGACCAGAGGTTGATCCGCGGTTCGAGTCCGGCGCCCTCGTCCTGGACTTCGTGAACAGCACGACCGGGCGCAGCCGCGGCCGCAGCCGCTGGGAGGATTCGCTGACCGACGCGTTCGCGACCCTCGGCTGGCTCCGGCAGCGGGGCGCCGTCGACGAGGCGCGCTTCCGAGCGCTGATGCGCATCGCCGCCTCGGATCAGGACGCGTCGGAGGGGTTCATGGCGGACGTGCGCCGGCTGCGCGCGGCGCTGGAGCGGATCTTCCACGCGGCGATCTCCGAGGAGGCGCCGCGCGACACGGATCTCGCGCAGCTGGCGGCGCACGCCCGGCCCGCTGCGCCGGCACCCGCACGGCTCGCCTGGGGGCCGCAGGGCCTCGTACGCGCCGAGCCGGAACGGTCGGAGCTCGTGCTCGCGGATGCGCTCGCGCCCATCGTCGCCTCGGCGGAGGCGCTCCTCACCGCGGAGCGGCTCGTGCGCGTGAAGACCTGCGGCTCCTCGACCTGCGAGTGGCTGTTCCTGGACACGTCGAAGAACGGCTCACGCCGCTGGTGCCGCATGGACGTGTGCGGCAACCGGGAGAAGGGCCGCCGCCGCCTCCAGCGCGAGCGGGCAGCCTGAGAGCGGCGAGACGACGCGGCGGGTAGCCGGCCCGATCACGCGCAATTGCGCGGATGAGGCTTGCCGCCACCTCGTATTCCCTCCTATCGTGCCGGTAGCTTGGCCGACGGCGGCGCCCGCCGCTGCGGCCTGCGCTCATGCGACCGGGTGAACCGCGTGTCCGTCGGACGCGAGGAAACACCCGGCGAGGGGGGACGCCGCGCTTGACGAGGTGCCCATGTCCGGTCCGCCGTCACGCCCGCGAGGTCATTCGCCCCGCGGATCGTGCGCGCGTGGCCGGCTCCCCGCGCAGGGCCGAGCCTCGACCCGGGATTTCCGGTACCAAGGCGTCCGCGACAAGGACGCACATGAGCAAGAGCTCAGAAACAAGGAGAGGAACGCAATGAAGCCGTCTCATCTCGTCTGCACCGTGGCCGCGCTCGCGCTGACCGCCGGCGCCGCCTCGGCACAGGACCGCTCGAACTGGCCGTCCAGCTTCACGATGGGCACCGCCTCCCAGGGCGGCACCTTCTTCGTCTACGGCTCGGGCGTCGCCAACCTGATCTCCGAGGAGCTCGGCGTGTCCGGCGCGGCCGAGGTCACCGGCGGACCGATGCAGAACATGGCGCTCGTCCACACCGGCGAGGCCGCGTTCGGGCTCACCACGCTCGGCCCGGCGCGCGAGTCGCTCGAGGGCACGAACCCGATCGCCCCGGGCCTCGCGATGGACAACGTCTGCGCCATGTTCCCGATGTACGAGACCCCGTTCTCGATCACGACGCTCTCGTCCTCGGGCATCGGGTCGATCTCGGACATCCCGGACG
Source organism: Salinarimonas sp. NSM (assembly GCF_052380005.1). NCBI lineage: Bacteria > Pseudomonadati > Pseudomonadota > Alphaproteobacteria > Hyphomicrobiales > Salinarimonadaceae > Salinarimonas > Salinarimonas sp. NSM. Next base: position 8,202 of record NZ_JBQTCJ010000019.1, on the reverse strand, counting down.
GTGCGCGCATCGGCTTCGGCCCGGCCGGCTCGACCTCGGACACCTACTTCCCGGCGATGCTCGAGGCGCTCGGCGTGAACTTCGAGCGCCGCAACGGCGGCTGGGACGATCTCGGCGGCCAGCTCCAGGACGGGCTCCTCGACGTGATCGCCTTCGCCGCCGGCGTGCCGGTGCCCGCGGTGAGCCAGCTCGAGGTCCAGACCGACGTGAACATCATCGAGTTCACCGAGGAGGAGCAGCAGCAGATCGTCGACGCGTTCCCGGTGGCGGGCTTCGACATCCCGGCCGACACCTACACGACGCTCGACGCCCCCGCCCGCGCGGTCTCGATGTGGAACTTCGCGGTCGCCAACTGCGACCTGCCGGAGGACTTCGTCTACGCCGCGACCGAGGTCGTCATGTCGGACAACGCGCGCATGGTGAACATCCATCGCTCCGCCGAGACGACGACGGTCGAGAACTGGGACAAGAACAACGTCCTGCCCTGGCATCCGGGCGCTGCGCGCTGGTTCAACGAGAACGGCGCCTCGATCCCGGACGACATGATCCACGGCGGCTGATCCTCGCCGGAGGCCCGCCGAGGGCCGAAGACCGCCGCCCGCGCCGCGTCGCGGGCGGCACCCGGGTGGACCACGACGAGCAAGGTTGACGTGCGCGCGCGGCCTCGGGCCCGGCGCCGCATCGGGGACGCGCCATGGTGGACGAGACGAAGGCGGACGACACCCTCATCCTGGCGGAGGGCGTCGACGAGGAACCGGTCGAGAGCAACCGCCGCCTGTTCGGGCCGCGGCTCTATCTGGTCGTCGCCGCGCTCGCGGCGATCTACGCGGGCTTCCACATCGCGGCGCTCAACGGCCTGTCGATCATGCGCTGGACAGGGATCTCCATCCCGTTCCTGCCCCGGCTGCCGATGGAGACCTGGAACTTCCGCATCGTCCACGTTGCGGGCGCGCTCGCCCTCGGCTTCGTCATGTTCGCCGGCGCCGCCTTCGCCGGTGCAGACCGGCGGGAGACGCGCGCGCTGGAGATGGTCGGCTGGGCGCTCATGCTCCCGGCGGTGTTCGCGCTCGCCGTCGCGTTCTGGTTCGCCACCCTGATCTCCGGCGGCGTGATGTGGAATGGGATCGATCCTGTGATCCGGTTCCGCGAGACATGGCTGTACGGCGCGCCGCTCCTGTTCGCCACCGTCGGCGCGATCGTGCTCTCCTGGATCCACCGGCGCGACAGGTCGCAGACGGCCGCCCCCGACCTCGTTCTCGCCGTATGCGGCTTCGCGGTCGCGGCCTACCTGATCACGATCTTCGGCACGCTGATGCGCAACTCGACCGGCACGCCCTTCGCGCCGATCGGGATGTCGCTCGCAGCGGTGGCCGGAACGCTCCTCATCCTCGAGCTGACGCGCCGTGTCGCCGGCATGGCGCTCGTCGTGATCGCCTTCGTCTTCCTGGCCTACGTCTTCGTCGCGCCCTGGCTGCCGGGCTTCCTCGAGGCGCCTCGGGTGACCTGGCAGCGCTTCTTCAGCCAGATCTACACCGACGTCGGCATCCTCGGGCCGACCACCGCGGTGTCCTCGACCTACATCATCCTGTTCATCATCTTCGCGGCCTTCCTGCAGGCCTCGAAGGTGGGCGACTACTTCGTCAACTTCGCCTTCGCGCTGGCGGGACGCTCCCGCGGCGGGCCGGCGAAGGTCGCGGTCTTCGCCTCCGGGCTCATGGGCATGATCAACGGCACGTCGGCCGGCAACGTCGTCGCCACGGGCTCGCTGACGATCCCCCTGATGAAGAAGGTCGGGTACCACAAGAAGACCGCCGGCGCGATCGAGGCCGCGGCCTCCACCGGCGGACAGATCATGCCCCCCATCATGGGTGCGGGCGCCTTCATCATGGCCGAGGTGACGGGCATCCCCTACACCGAGATCGCGTTCGCGGCGATCATCCCGGCGATCCTCTACTTCGCCTCGATCTACTTCATGGTGGACTTCGAGGCGGCGAAGCTCGGCATGCGCGGCATGCGCGACGACGAGCTGCCCAAGCTGCCCGCCATGCTCAAGCGGGTGTTCCTGTTCATCCCGATCGTCATCCTGATCGCGGCGCTGTTCATGGGCTACTCGGTCATCCGCGCCGGCACGCTCGCGACCGCCGCGGCGGCGATGGTGAGCTGGCTCACGCCCTACCGGATGGGCCTGCGCTCGATCGTCAAGGCGCTCGAGCTCGCCGGCATCATGTCGATCCAGATCATCGTCGTGTGCGCCTGCGCCGGCATCATCGTCGGCGTGATCTCGCTCACGGGCGTCGGCGCGCGCTTCTCCTCCCTGCTGCTCGGGCTGGCGGAGGCCTCGCAGCTGCTCGCCATGGTCTTCGCGATGCTCATCGCGATCCTGCTCGGCATGGGCATGCCGACCACGGCGGCCTACGCGGTCGCGGCCTCGGTGGTCGCGCCGGGCCTCGTCCAGCTCGGCGTCCCGCTCCTCACGGCGCACTTCTTCGTGTTCTACTTCGCCGTCGTGTCCGCGATCACGCCGCCGGTGGCGCTCGCCTCCTACGCCGCGGCCGGCATCTCGGGCGCCAACGCGATGGAGACGTCCGTCGCCTCCTTCAAGATCGGCATCGCCGCCTTCATCGTGCCGTTCATGTTCTTCTACAACAGCGCGCTCCTGATGGACGGCGGCACGATCGAGATCGTGCGCGCGCTGGCGACGGCGGTGGTCGGCGTGTTCCTGCTCTCGGCGGCCGTCCAGGGCTGGTTCCTCGGCGGCCGGGCGCCCTGGTACATGCGGGTGCTGCTCGCGGTCGCCGCCTTGTTCATGATCGAGGGCGGGCTCCTCACGGACGCCATCGGGGTGGGCCTCGCGGCCGCGATCTTCGCAATTCAGAAGGTTCTGCGCCCCCGCGCCGACGGCCCGGCGACGATCCCCGTGCGCGGCGCGGACTGAGCCCCCCCGCCCCGTCGGGGCGGGGGCGATCCGCGTAACGGATCAGGGGCGGGGTTGCCGTGCCGCGTCACGCGTTCGGGGGCCACGTCGTCACGAAGGGCCGCAGCCTGGGCACGAGATCCGCCTCCTCGGCGCGGACGACGAGGACGGCCACGATGTCGTCCGCGATCCGCTCGTCGTCCGGCAGGTCGACCCGGCAGAGGTTCCTCTCCAGGAAGACGATGCTCGCGACGAAGGCCGCACGCTTGTTTCCCTGCTCGAAGAGATGATTGCGTGCGATCGCAAGAAGAAGAGCCACCCCGAGATGCACGAGGTCGCGAACGCCGCCCAAATGGAAGAGATTTCGCGGCCGCGCCAGAGCACTTTCCAGCAGAGCCGGACGAAGCAGCGCGAAGCTTTCTCCCGTCGCGACGACTTCCGCCCGAGCTATGGCGACCACCACCTCGGCCGGAAGCCAGACCGGCTCGCGGTCATTCGGCAAGGCGCGCCCGGATCTTCGGGAACCGCTCCATTGCCCGTCGGATCAATTCGTCGTACTCGGACCCCGTCTCGTGCTCCGGCGACCTCTCGCGGACCGCCGAGTGCCCGGCGCGCTCTTCGATCCGCTTGGCGTCGCTCTGCCGGCTCGTCGCGCGCTTCCTCATATCGTGAAGCTCACGCCGCAGCCGCAGCTCGCCTGGGCCTGGGGGTTCTCGATCTTGAAGGATTGGCCGATCAGGTCGTCGACGAAGTCGATGACCGCGCCATCCATGTACTGGAGCGACATCTCGTCGATCAGCACGCCCGCCCCGTCCCGCTCGACGAGGATGTCGTCCTCCTGGCGCGCCGCATCGACGTCGAAGGCATACTGGAAGCCGGAGCAGCCGCCGCCCTGGACGGAGATCCGCAGCATCGAGCCTTCCGGCTCGCCCTTCATGATCTCGGCGATGCGCTCGGCCGCACGCTGCGTCAGCTCGATACCGGGCATGGGTTCCTCGTCCTCGACCTTGCCAAATCGGTTCCCCGGAATGTAAGCCTCGCACGGTCGGTCCGCAACGGGGAGAGGTCATGCGCTCGGGCGGCGAGAGATGGCGCGCTCCCTATGCCTGCGATCCGGGCGCGAGCCGCGGCCGGCAGCACGGCGCGAGCGCGTCGCCGACGCGCTCGGAGTTCCAGCGCGACCGCGACCGGATCATCCATTCCTCCGCCTTCCGGCGCCTCAAGCACAAGACGCAGGTCTTCGTCTTCCACGAGGGCGACCACTTCCGCACGCGCCTGACCCACACGATCGAGGTCTCGCAGATCGCCCGCGCCATCGCCCGCTCGCTGGGGCTCGACGAGGATCTCGCCGAGGCGCTGGCGCTCTCCCACGACCTCGGCCACACGCCCTTCGGCCATACCGGCGAGGACGCGCTCGACGCATTGATGGCGGCGCACGGCGGCTTCGACCACAACGCCCAGGCGCTGCGCATCGTCACGCGGCTCGAGCGGCGCTACGCCGAGCACGACGGGCTCGACCTCACCTGGGAGACGCTGGAGGGGCTCGTCAAGCACAACGGCCCCCTCGTCGACGCGGACGGCCGGCCGCGGGAGCGCTACGCCGCCCACGGCGTGCCCGGCGCGATCCTCGAGTTCGACGCCGAGTTCGGCCTCGACCTCGCGACCCACGCCTCGGGCGAGGCGCAGGCGGCGGCGATCGCCGACGACATCGCCTACGACGCCCACGACATCGACGACGGCCTGCGCGCCGGGCTGTTTCGCCTGGAGGATCTGCGCGCCGTGCCGCTCCTCGCCGACCTCCTCGCCGAGGTCGACGCCCGCTACCCGGGCCTGGAGACGCCCCGGCGCATCCACGAGCTCGTGCGCCGGGTGATCACCCGCCTCGTCGAGGACGTCATCCGCGAGAGCGAGGCCCGCCTCGCCGCGGCCGCGCCGGCCTGCGCGGACGACGTGCGCCGCGCCGGGCGCACGCTGGTCGGCTTCTCGCCGGCGATGGCGGAGGCGGACCGGGCGATCAAGGGCTACCTCTACCCCAACATGTACCGCCATCCGAAGGTGAAGGCGGTGCGCACCGACGCCGACCGGATCGTGCGCGACCTCTTCGCCCGCTTCACCGCCGAGCCGGACGCCATGCCCGAGGAATGGCGCGCCGGCCTCGCCGGCGCCGACGCCGGGCGTATCGCGAGGCGGGTCGCCGACTACATCGCCGGCATGACCGACGGCTACGCGCTCGGTGTCCACCGCACGCTGTGCGGCGGCACGCCCGACCTGAAGCTCGGGTGAGCGCGGCCGATGCCCCGCCTCCGGCTGATCGCCACCTCGGACCTGCACGCCCACGCCCGGCCCTGGGACTATCTCGCCGACCGCCCCGATCCGCGCCACGGCCTCGTGGCCGCCGGCGCGGCCATCGCCGCGGCCCGGGCGGAGGCCGAGGCGGCGGGCGCGGCGGTGCTCCTCGTGGACAACGGCGACCTGCTGCAAGGGGCGGCGCTGGGCGACCTCGTCGGGGCGTCCGGGCTCGCGCCCGGCGAGACGCATCCAATGATCGCGGGCCTGGCGGCGCTCGGCTGCGACGCGGCGACGCCGGGCAATCACGAGTTCAACTACGGCCTGCCCTTCATGGAGGCGGCCTATGGCGGCGCCCCCTTCCCGACCGTGTGCGCCAACGTCGCCCGCCGGGACGGCTCGCCCCTCTTCCCGCCCTTCGTCCTCCTCGAGCGCACCGTGCCCGGCCTCCCGCGGGCGCTGCGGATCGGCGTCACCGGCGTGCTGCCGCCGCAGATCCTGATGTGGGACAAGGCGCTCCTCGGCGACGCTCTCGCGGTCGAGGACATGGTCGACGCCCTCGCCCGCGCGGTGCCCGCGATGCGCGCGGCGGGCGCGGACCTCGTCGTCGTGCTCTGCCATTCCGGCATCGCCGAGGGCCCGCGCGAGGGCGGCGAGGAGAACGCGGCGCTGTTCGTCGCGCAGGACGTACCGGGGATCGACGCGATCGTCTGCGGCCACCTGCACCGGGTCTTTCCCGGCGGGCGCGACTTCGCCCACATCCCGGAGGTGGACGCGACGCGCGGCCGGCTCGCCGGCGTGCCGGCGGTGATGCCGGGCTTCTACGGCTCGCATCTCGGCATCGTCGACCTCGATCTCGTCGCCGAAGACGAGGCGGGCGGCGGCATGCGGGTGGTCGAAGCGGTGTGCGAGGCCCGCCCGGTCCCGCCGCTCCCCGATCCGCCGCCGCCTGCGGCCGCGACGATTCTGCGGCTGACGGCGGACGTCCATGACCGCACGCTCGCCCACGCGCGCCGGCCGGTCGGGGAGACGAAGCAGCCGATCGACACCTACTTCACCATGCTCGGCGACGACGGCGACCTCGCCCTGCTCTGCGCCGCGCAGGCCGCCTTCGTGCGCCGCGCCGTCGCCGGGACGGCGCTCGCCGAGCTGCCGCTGCTCGCCGCCGCCGCGCCCTTCCTCGCGGGCGGGCGCAACGGGCCGCGCGGCTACACGGACATCGCGCGCGGCCCGCTCGCCATGCGCGACCTCGCGGCGCTCTATCCCTACCCGAACGCCGTCTGCGCCGTGCGCGTGACCGGCGCCGAGATCGTGCTGTGGCTGGAGCGGGCAGCCGGCCTGTTCGCCACGATCGACCCGCGGGCGCGCGGGCCGCAGCTCCTCGTCGACCCACGCTTCCCCTCCTACCACTTCGACATGATCCAGGGCCTCGCCTACACGATCGACCCGACGGTGCCCGCGCGCTTCGACCGGGAGGGCGACCTCGTCGATTCGGGCGCGACGCGCATCCGCGATCTCGCCTTCGCGGGCCGCCCGGTGCACGACGACGACGTCTTCCTGCTCGCCACGAACACCTACCGCGCGGGCGGCGGCGGGCGCTTCTGCGGCGGGCGGCTCGAGAGCGTCTTCACCTCGACGACGCTGGTGCGCGAGGCGCTCCGGGAGCACGTGCGCGCCCGCGCCGTCGAGAACGGCCCCCTCACGCTGGACGACAGGCTCTCCTGGCGGCTCGCCGATCTCCCCGAGGGCGTCGAGGCGCTCTACGCCACCGGCCCCGGCGCGCGGGGCCGCGAGCCGGCGGACCTGCGGCTCGATGAGCGCGGCCTCGATGCCGAAGGCTTCCGGCTCTACCGCTATCGTGGCCGGCGCTGAGGCGCGGGGTCCCGCCTGTGGACGCCGGGCGGGCGCCACTCCCCTCCCCCGTCGCGCGCTGGTAAACCGGAGGGCATGACCACAGACCCCGTGCTCGAGGCCCCTGCGCCCTCCTCCGCCGCGCGCCCGCCCGCTCCCCGCGGGGCCGCCGCCGCGCCGAAGGCGGGGGAGGATCGCGTCACGCCGATGATGGCGCAGTACGTCGAGATCAAGGGCGCCAACCCCGACAGCCTGCTGTTCTACCGGATGGGGGACTTCTACGAGCTGTTCTTCGAGGACGCGGAGATCGCCTCGCGGGCGCTCGGCATCGTGCTCACCAAGCGCGGCAAGCACCTGGGCCAGGACATCCCGATGTGCGGCGTGCCGATCGAGCGCGCGGACGACTACCTCCAGCGCCTGATCGCGCTCGGCCACCGCGTCGCCGTCTGCGAGCAGATGGAGGACCCCGCCGAGGCGAGGAAGCGCGGCGCCAAGGCCGTGGTGCGCCGCGACGTGGTGCGGCTCGTGACGCCCGGCACCATCACCGAGGAGCGCCTGCTCGAGCCCGCCCGCGCCTCGCTCCTCGTCGCGGTCTCCCGGCGCAAGACGAGCGAGGACGCCTACGCCTACGGCGTCGCCGCGGTGGACATCTCGACGGGCGCCTTCACCGTCACGGAGACGACCCGCGGCGGCCTCGGCCCCACCCTGGCACGGCTCGACCCGCGCGAGATCGTGCTGCCCGACTCGCTCCACGACGACCCGGACCTCGCCGGCGTCTGGCGCGAGATCGGCGCGCCGCTCTACCCGCTCGCACGCGACGGGCTCGACGCCGCCTCCGCGCAGGCCCGCCTGGAGGAGGCGTTCGGCGTCGCCACCCTCGACGCCTTCGGCGCCTTCGGCCGCGCCGAGATCGCGGCGGCGGGGACCGTGCTGCACTACGTGGCGCGCACGCAGATCGGCGCGCGGCCGGCGCTGCGCCCGCCGGCGCGCGAGGACGGCGGCGGCGTGCTCGCCATCGACCCGGCGACGCGGGCGAACCTCGAGCTCGTGCGCACGCTCTCGGGCGAGCGCGCCGGCTCGCTTCTCGCCGCGATCGACCGCACGCTGACGCCCGGCGGCGGGCGGCTCCTCGCCGAGCGGCTCTCCGGCCC
>NZ_JBQTCJ010000018.1:0-68275 GCF_052380005.1 Salinarimonas sp. NSM | reverse complement strand
GGCCGCCCCGGCGCGCGGGTCGGCCGCCTCATGGGGCGCGGGCGCGGCGAGCGCCGCCTGGGCGGCGTCAGCGGGCATGCGCTGGCTCTCGTGCGGCGGCACCGCTGTCGCGCCCGTGGGTCATGGGTTCCGGGTTCCTCGAGACGGGGAGGCTCATGCGGGCCGGCTCTAGACCTGCATGATCTCCTTCTCCTTGGCGGCGACGACCTGGTCCACCTCGGCGACGTGCTCGTCGGTGACCTTCTGCACATCCGCCGCCTGACGCTTCTCGTCGTCCTGCGAGAGCAGGCCGTCCTTCTCGAGCTTCTTCAAGGTGTCGAGCCCGTCGCGGCGCACGTGGCGGATGGCGATGCGGGCCTCCTCCGCGTACTTGTGCGCGACCTTGACCATCTCCTTGCGGCGCTGCTCGTTCATCTCCGGGATGCGCAGCCGGATGACCTGGCCTTCCGTCTGCGGGTTGAGCCCGAGGTCCGACTCGCGGATCGCCTTCTCCACCGCGCCGACCATGCCGCGATCCCAGACCTGCACCGAGAGCAGGCGCGGCTCGGGCACGGAGATCGTCGCGACCTGGTTCATCGGCATCGCGGCGCCGTAGGCTTCGACGGTGATCGGCTCGACGAGGCTCGCGGAGGCGCGGCCCGTGCGCAGGCCGGACAGGTCGTTCTTCAGGGACGCCACCGCACCCTGCATCCGCCGCCGAACGTCGTTGATGTCGAATTCGTCGCTCATCGGTCTCTCGCCCTCGATGCCGTTTCCGACCCGGCTTACGCCGATGGCGGCGCCGCATCAAGGGGCGACGACCGTCGCGGGTGCGCTGCCCTCCAGGATCGCGGCCACCGAGGAGGGCGGATGCACGCTGCCGACGACGATCGGCAGGCGCTGCTCGCGGGCGAGCGCGAAGGCCGCCGTGTCCATCACCTTGAGGTCGGCGGCGATCGCCTCGTCGTGGGTGAGGCGCTCGTAGCGCACGGCGCTCGGGTCGCGCTTGGGGTCGGCGGAGTAGACGCCGTCGACCTGCGTGGCCTTGAGCACCGCGTCGCAGCGCAGCTCCGCGGCGCGCAGCACGGCCGAGGTGTCGGTCGTGAAGAACGGGTTGCCGGTGCCGCCGGCGAGGACCACGACCTGGCCCTTGTCGAGATGGTGGAGTGCCGGCTGGCGCGCGTAGGTCTCGCAGATCGTGGGCATCGACACCGCCGACATCGTGCGCGCCGGCACGCCGGCGGCGTTGAGCGCGGTCTCGAGCGCGAGCGAGTTCATCACGGTGGCGAGCATGCCCATCGAATCGGCGGTGGCCCGGTCGATCCAGCCCGCCGCGCTCATGCGCGCGCCGCGGATGATGTTGCCGCCGCCGATCACGAGGGCGATCTGGAAGCCGGCATCGCTGGCGCGGGCGATGTCGCCGGCGAGCGCGGCCAGCGTCTGCGCCTCGAGCCAGTACCCGTCGGGCGCCTGCAGCGCCTCGCCGGAGAGCTTCACCAGAATTCGCTTGTAGGGCAGCGCCACGTCGCAGTCTCCCGTTTCTCCATGCCCCATCGGCCCGGCGGCCGGCACACTGCCGCCGCCCGGCTCCGCGTGCAAGGCGAAACGTCCGCTTTTCGCGCGCCGAAGAGGCGGCCGCGGGAGGCGGCCGGGCGGGGGCGATCGCGTGGCGCAATCAGAAGCGATAGTTCAGGCCGGCGAGGAAATTGTGCGACACGCTGTCGTACGAAGAGCCGCAGGGCGGATTGCCGCAGAAATCGTACTCGGCGCTGCCCATGAGGCCGAGGAGATACCGGCCGTCGAGGGACACGTGGGGCGTGAGCCGCGCCTCGAGACCCGCGCCGAGAACCACACCCGAGTGCGAGACCTCGATCGCCGGATTGAGAGGCACGCCGAACGACAGCGTCTGGCTCTTCACCCGCGCGTGGGAGACACCCACGACCGCATAGGGCAGGTAATCGCCGAACGCGTAGCCGACACGCGCGGCCAGCGCCCCGACGAACTGCGGCGTGACGCGCCACGACAGACCGAACGGCACGAACAGGGGGGTCGTGACGATCTCTTCGTTGCGCGTGAGCGGCACCACCAACATGGCGCCGAGCACGAGGCCGTTGGCGAACTGGTAGTCGATGCCCGCATTGATGCCGCCGACGAAGCCGTCGAGACCGAAATCCTCGGGGCAGTTCTGGCCGACGACGCCGCCGGGGCACGCCGTGACGCCGACCCGCGACGTCCGACCGCCTATCCAGGCACCGACATACGCCCCGCTCCAGCTCGCACCAGCGACCGGCGACGGTTCCTCGACCGCCCTATCGGCGGCGAGCGCGCCCCACGTCATGCCGAGGCACGCTGCAACGACGATACCGAACCTCGCGATCATCGCCCCCTCCGAGCAAGGAACCCGGGCGGAGATTACAAGCAAGCTCGGCCGCGTCGAGTACCAAGTTGCCGCACGCGAGCGGGAAAATGCGTCACGCTGCCGAGCCGGGTGACGCGGTGCAAGACGCAGAAGGGCTTCCGCTGTCGCGGAAGCCCCTGTTCGTCGCAGTCGCAGAAGCCTGCGATCAGGCCTTGACGCCGGCCTGAGCGGCAACCTCGGCCGCGAAGTCGCTCTCTTCCTTCTCGATGCCCTCGCCGAGCGCGTAGCGGACGAAGCCGCCGATCTTGACCGGCCCGCCGACCTTGCCCTCGGCCTCCTTGAGCACCTGGGCGACGCTCTTCGAGGGGTCGTGCACGAAGGACTGCTCGAGGAGGGTGACCTCCTTGTAGTAGGACTTCAGGCCGCTCTCGACGATCTTCTGGAGGACGTGGTCCGGCTTGCCGGCGTTCTTGTCGCGCAGAATCGCCGACTCGCGCTCCAGCGTGGCCGCGTCGACGCCCGACGCGTCGACCGCGACCGGGTTCGTGGCGGCGACGTGCATGGCGATCTGGCGGCCCAGCGTCGCGAGCTCGTCGGTGTTCTTCCCCGCAGACTCGAGCGCGACGACGACGCCGATCTTGCCGAGGCCCTCGGCCACCGCGCCGTGGACGTAGGAGGCGACGACGCCCTCGCCGACGCTGACCTTGGCCGTGCGGCGCACGGTCATGTTCTCGCCGATCGTGGCGATCAGCTCCTGGAGCTTCTCGCCCACCGTGCCGCTCGCGCCCGGGTAGGAGGCCGCGGTGAGGCCGTCGACGGTGCCGTCGGTGTCGAGGACGAGCTTCGCGGCCTGGGAGACGAACGCCTGGAACTGCTCGTTGCGGGCGACGAAGTCGGTCTCGGAATTGACCTCGACGACGCCGGCCGTCTTGCCGTCACGCAGCTCGACGGCCACGAGGCCCTCGGCGGCGACGCGGCCGGCCTTCTTGGCCGCCTTGGCCAGGCCCTTCTTGCGCAGCCAGTCGACCGCGGCCTCGATGTCGCCGTCGGTCTCGCCGAGCGCGTTCTTGCAGTCCATCATGCCCGCGCCGGTCTTCTCGCGCAGGTCCTTCACCATCGCCGCGGTGATGTTCGCCATGATCTCGGGTCTCCGTCATGAAAGGAGCCCGGCGGTCCGCTGGTCGGCACGCCGGGCTGATGTCGTCACGGGCGCGTTCCCACCGACATCGCAGGAATGCGACGCGGCGATGACGCTCGGGCGGATTAGGCCGCGGCGGCTTCCAGCATGGCGCGCGCCTGCGCCACCCAGCCGTTCTGCGCGATCTTGCCGTTGAGCTTGAGGTCGGCGTCGAGCGCGGCGGCCTCCTCGTCGGTCAGCGCCGCGATCTGCCAGTAGTGGAACACGCCCCCGTCGTTGAGGGTCTGCTCGAGCTCCGGGCCGACACCGGTGAGCTTCGAGAGGTCGTCGGGCGCGCCGCGCGGGGCGGCCAGGCGCTCGAACTTGTCCGTCTGCTCGGCGGTGACGTCGACCGGCGCCTCGGCCGGGCCGGCGGCGGCGGCGGGCAGCTCCTCGACCATCGGGGCCTCGGAGGCGCCGATGTCGATGCCCAGGTCACCCTGCGAGCGGGAGATGCCGTCGAGCGCGGCGCGGGCGATCAGGTCGCAGTAGAGCGCGATGGCGCGGCCGGCGTCGTCGTTCGCCGGGATCGGGTAGGTGATGCCGTCGGGGTCGCAGTTCGTGTCGACGATGGCGGCGACCGGGATGCCGAGGCGCGTCGCCTCCTTCACCGCCAGCTGCTCCTTGTTGGTGTCGATCACGAAGATCAGGTCGGGCACGCCGCCCATGTCCTTGATGCCGCCGAGCGCCCGCTCGAGCTTGTCCTTCTCGCGGGCGAGCATCAGGCGCTCCTTCTTGGTGAGGCCCTGGGCCCCGCCCTCGAGGATCTCGTCGACCTTGCGCAGGCGCGTGATCGAGCCCGAGATGGTCTTCCAGTTCGTCAGCATGCCGCCGAGCCAGCGGGAGTTGACGTAGTACTGGGCCGAGCGCTTGGCGGCGTCCGCCACCGCGTCCTGGGCCTGGCGCTTGGTGCCGACGAGCAGCACGCGGCCGCCGCGGGAGACCGTGTCGCTCACCGCCTGCAGGGCGCGGTAGAACATCGGCACCGTCTGGGCGAGGTCGATGATGTGGATGTTGTTGCGCGTGCCGAAGATGAACGGCAGCATCTTCGGGTTCCAGCGGTGGGACTGGTGGCCGAAGTGCGCGCCGGCCTCGAGGAGCTGGCGCATGGAGGTGTCGGGAAGGGCCATCTGAATCTGTTCTCCGGTTCTAGCCTCCGCGGGGCCGCGTTCCGGCTTGGTCAGCCGGCACCGGGTGCGTCGCGCCGTCAGGGCACGACATGGCTCCGCGTGTGGGATGGGCGCGCATATACGGGCTCGGGACGGCGAATGCAAGCGGTGCGAACGCGTGCGCGGCGTCCGGCCCGCTCACCCCCGCGTCGGCGCCAGCGCCCGGATCGGGTCCCCCACGCGGATCGCCCCCTCCCGCTCCACCAGCGCGACGAGTCCGCGCTTCCCCTTCGCCGCCTTGACGAAGGCGAATTCCAGCTCGCGCCGGCCGTGCGCGGCGGCGAGCTTGCGCCCGGGCTGGCGGCAGGGCGGGTTCGCCTCGGTCACGAACAGCGTCGCGCCCGACGGGAACAGGAGCCGCGTCCCCGGCGGCGTCGCGCCGAGCGCGGGCGCGCCGGAGAGGACGAGGTTCGCCCCGAGATCGGCGGGGTCGACCTCCGGTATGCCGAGCGCCTCGGCGACGACGGCGAGCTCCTCCACCGACACGAGCGACACCTGCCGCGTGTTGGCGATCGGCGTGCCGCGGACGTGCCAGGGCGTGCGCGCGTCCGCCTTGCGCACGAGCCCGTGATGGAGATCGCCCGAGAGGCCGCCGAAGACGAGCGCGGCCTCGGGGACGGGACGGGTGCGGAAGTCGGGGCCGGGGGCGAGGAGGAGGGCGGCGAGGTGCACGGGCGGGCTCAGGTGGCTGCGAGGCGCTCGAGGCGCGCGATCCAGGCGTCGAAGCGCGGGCAGGCCGCGCGCATGGGCTCGAGCCCGATGCGCGCGCAGATCGGTGGCGCGTGGCGCAGCTTGGTGCGCGGCTCGTAGCGTTCGGCGAGGTCGCGGGTCCAGTCGGCGAGGCGCTTCGAGGGCGCGGTAGCTGGTCCGTCGTTCAGGTCCTCGGGCCCACCGAGCGGCGCCAGCGCGCGTCCGATGGTGCGGACGAGACCGGGCTGCGCGAAATGCGCTGCCAGCACGTCCGGCGCGCTCAGCAGGAGCGCCTCGAATTCGTGGCGCTGCACGTAGGGAATGAGGTTGGGCGGCGCGCCTAGAGCCTCGTGGATGCGCGCCTCCAGCGCCTCCGCGCTCTCGCCCGCGGCGCGCCCGCCGCAGGCGTAGAGATCGTAGAAGGTGGTGACGTGGCCGTCCGGGAACCCGGCGAGGAGTTGCCGGAGCTGGCCGCGCACGCGGTCGAGGTTCACCCCGCCGCCGCGCGCGCGGCTCCCGTCGGCGTTGCGGCCGGTCGTGATGAGGACGGGTTGCGGCAAGATGCCGAGGGCTTCGAGGTGCGGCGCGAGCACGTCCTTGACGAAGCGCTCCTCGGTCTGGCCCTCGACGTGGACCGCGAGACGGGCCATCAGGGCCGACCTCCGATGAGGTTCCTCTCCCACAGGTCGCCGATGCCGTGATCGGAAGCCCAGGGCGCTACCTCCGCCTCCGTGAGGCGCCGGAAGGTGGAGGCGTCCTTCACGCGATCGACCATGATCACGTCGCGCCAGCCGAAATGATTGGCGAAGGTCGGCGACTGGGTGGCGGCGATGATCTGCACCCGCGGGGCGACCTCGTGCATGAGCGCCGCGAGCTCCGCGAGCGCCGCCGGATGGAGGCCGAGCTCGGGCTCGTCGAGCACGATGGTCGAGGGCGGGTCGGGCTGGAGCAGCAGCGCGGCGAGCGCGACGAAGCGCAGCGTGCCGTCGGACAGGTCCGACACGTCGAACAGCGGATCGCGCCCCCGATGGCGCCAGCGCAGGCGGATCGTATCGGGGTTGAGCGCCTCCGGCCGCAGGACGAAGCCGCCGAAGAAGGGGGCGACCCGGCGCAGCGCGGCGGTGACGGCCGCGAGGACGTCGGGCCCCTTCTCTTGCAGGTAGTAGAGGAAAGCCGCGAGGTTGCCGCCGTCCGCGTCGAGCCGCTCGGGCTCGGTGAGGCGCGAGAGACTGCGCAGGGGTGCGAAGGCCGACGTGTCGTGGAAGTGGTAGACGCGCCAGTTCTCGATCGGCTCGTAGATGTATTTGGAAACCTGGCCGCCGCTCAGCGGGCGCCTAAGCCGCGTCTCGGCTTGGCCGGGATGGTTGATCGTGTGCTCGAACTGGAGATACTTGCACCGTTCGTCCGCGAAGACGAGCCCACCCTCTGTCGTCGGCTCGAGAGTGGCGGAATATTCGTTTCGGTCCGAACGGAACCGGATCTCGAGCTTCTCGGTCGTCTTCGGCCCGAAGAACAAGAGCTTGTCGAGCCCGCCCTGCTTCGCGACGTAGTCCTGCAGCTCCTCGCGGGCGAGGCGGGCGATGAAGGGAAAGAAGCCGACGAAGTTGCTCTTGCCCGCGCCGTTCGGGCCCAACACGATGTTGATGTCCGCGAACGCGAGCGCGTCGATCGCGCGGATCGACTTGAAGCCCTTCAAGGTGAGCGTCTCGAGCTTCCGGAACTTGTTCTGCATCGCATCCGTGCCGATGGCGCACGCCTCGCCGGGCGGCGCGATCGCCCGCTCCCACGCAGGATCGGCGACCCTCCGCCGCCGGTCAACTGATCTCCACCCACTCCACCCCCGGCACCGCCCTGAGTGCGCCGGCGATCTGCGGCGTCGCCAGGTACTTGCCCGGCAGCTTCACCTCCACCTCCTGCTCGCCGCCGTCGAGGATCAGCACGAGGGACACCTCGCCCTCGCCGCGCGCCTTCAGGCGCTCCTGCACGGAGCGGACCGGGCGCTCGTCGCGCAGGTAGATGCGCATGCCCTTCTGGTGCTTGGCGATGGCCTCGTCGAGGGGCTCGACGGCGTTGATGCGTGCGCGCACGTCCTCGCCCTCGACCCCCGCCTGCACCACGAGCACCACCGCCGAGCCCGGCTCGAGCTGGTCGCGAAAGCGCTGGAGGCCCTCCGAGAAGACGATCGCCTCGAAGTGGCCGGACTGGTCCGACAGCTGGAGGATGCCCATCTTCGAGCCGGACTTGGTGCGCCGCTCCTGCCGGTCGAGCACCGTCGCCGCGAGGCGCCCGACGCTGGCGCCGGCGCGCACGGAGCGCACGAAGTCGCTCCAGCGCTGGACGCGCAGCTTGCCGAGGAGATCGGAATACTCGTCGAGCGGGTGGCCCGAGAGGAAGAAGCCCACCGCGTCGTATTCCCGCTGCAGGCGGTCGGACGCCGTCCACGGCTCGTGGTCCGGCACGCGCAGCGAGACGTCCGCCGACGCGAGGCCGCCGAACATGTCGACGATGCCCGTCGTCTCCGCCTCGGCGGCCTGGGCGGCGAGGGAGAGCATCGGCTCGATCGCGGCGAAGGCGCGGGCGCGGTCGGGCTCGAGGTCGTCGAAGGCGCCGGCGCTCACCAGGTTCTCGAGGATGCGCTTGTTGACGGCCTTGGGCGGCAGGCGCCGGGCGAAGTCGGCGAGGTCCTCGAAGGGGGTGTCGCCACGCGCGGCGACGATCGCCTCCATCGCCTGCCGGCCCACGCCCTTCACCGCGGCGAGCGCATAGCGAATGGCGCCGCCCTTCACCGAGAAGCGCACCTGCGAGCGGTTGATCGAGGGCGCCTCCACCTTGATGCCCAGCCGCTGCGCCTCGCGGCGGAATTCGGAGAGCTTGTCGGTGTTGTCGATGTCGAGGTTCATCGACGCGGCCAGGAACTCGACCGGGTGGTTCGCCTTCAGGTAGGCCGTCTGGTAGGACACCACGGCGTAGGCGGCGGCGTGGGACTTGTTGAAGCCGTAGTCGGCGAACTTGGCGAGCAGGTCGAAGATCTCGTCGGCCTTGGCCTCGTCGATGCCGTTCGCCTTGCAGCCGTCCACGAAGCGGACGCGCTGCTTGTCCATCTCCGCCTTGATCTTCTTGCCCATGGCGCGGCGCAGGAGGTCGGCGTCGCCGAGCGAGTAGCCGGCGAGCAGCTTCGCCACCTCCATCACCTGCTCCTGGTACACGATGATCCCGAAGGTCTCGCGCAGGATCGGCGCGAGCTTCGGGTGCGGGTACCACCTGTCTTCCGCCTCGCCGCGGCCGAGCTTGCGCTCGCAATAGACCGGGATGTTGGCCATCGGGCCCGGGCGGTAGAGCGCGACGAGCGCGATCAGGTCCTCGATCCGGTCGGCGCGCATCTCGACGAGCGCCTTGCGCATGCCCGCCGATTCCACCTGGAACACGCCCACCGTCTCGCCGCGGCCGAGCATCTCGTATGTCTTCGGGTCGTCGAGGGGCAGGTTCGAGAGATCGACGGCGACGTCGCGCTCCTTCAGGAGGTCGACGGCGTTGCGCAGCACGGTGAGCGTCTTCAGGCCGAGGAAGTCGAACTTGACGAGGCCCGCCTGCTCGACCCACTTCATGTTGTACTGCGTGACCCGCATGCCGGTCTTCGGGTCTCGGTAGAGCGGCACCAGCTCCTGCAGCGGGCGGTCGCCGATGACGACGCCGGCGGCGTGGGTCGAGGCGTGACGGTGGAGGCCCTCCAGCTTCTGGGCGATGGCGAGCAGTCGCTCGACCACCTCCTCCTGCTCGGCCGCCTCGCGCAGCTTCGGCTCGTCGGCGATCGCCTGCTCCAGCGTGACGGGCTTCGCTGGATTCTGCGGCACGAGCTTGCAGAGCTTGTCCACCTGCCCGAAGGGCATCGCGAGCGCGCGGCCGACGTCGCGCAGCACGCCGCGGGCGAGCAGCGTGCCGAAGGTGATGATCTGCGCCACCTGCGGCTCGCCGTAGCGCCGCTGCACGTAGGCGATCACGTCCTCGCGGCCGTCGACGCAGAAGTCGATGTCGAAGTCCGGCATCGAGACGCGCTCGGGGTTGAGGAAGCGCTCGAACAGGAGGCCGAAGCGCAGCGGGTCGATGTCGGTGATGGTGAGCGACCACGCCACCAGCGAGCCTGCGCCCGAGCCGCGTCCCGGGCCGACGGGGATGTCGTGGTCTTTGGCCCACTTGATGAAGTCGGCGACGATGAGGAAGTAGCCGGGGAACTTCATCCGCCGGATGATGCCGAGCTCGAAGTCGAGCCGGCTCTCGTATTCCTCGCGCGTCGTGCCCGGCGCGGTGCCGTGGGCCTCGAGCCGCGCGGCGAGCCCCTCCTTGGCTTGGCGCTCGAGCTCGAGCCCCTCCGCCTCCTCGCCGTCGACGCCCTCGATGTCCGCCGTGAAGCGCGGCAGGATGGGCGCGCGCGTCGTCACGCGATACGAGCAGCGCCGCGCCACCTCGACGGTGTTGGCGAGCGCGTCCGGCATGTCGGCGAAGAGCGCGGCCATCTCGGCGCGGGTCTTGAAGCGGTGCTCCGGCGAGAGCCGGCGACGGTCGGTGTTGGCGACGACCTGGCCTTCCGCCACCGCGAGCAGCGCGTCGTGTGCCTCGTAGTCGCTCTCACGGGCGAAGAAGGGCTCGTTCGTGGCGACGAGCGGCAGGCCGCGCGCGTCGGCGAGCGCGACGAGCGCGCCTTCCACCGCACGCTCCTCCTCCAGCCCGTGGCGCTGAATCTCGACGTAGAGGCGGTCTGCGTAGATCGTCTCGAGCGCCGAGAGCCGCGCCGCGGCGAGCTCCGGCCGGCCCGTCGCGTAGGCGCGGTCGAGCGGTCCGCAGAGCCCGCCGGTGAGCGCGATCACGCCCTGCGCGTGCTCCGCCAGCGCGGCGAGCGAGACCTGCGGGCTGCCGCCGAGCTGGACGTCGAAATAGCCCCGCGTGACGAGGCGCATCAGGTTGCGGTAGCCCTCCTCGGTCTGCGCCAGCAGGACGAGGTTGGCGAGCCCCGCGGCCGCCGCCGCCGGGCCCTGGCGCTGCGCCGGATCGGGCGTCTCGAAGCAGGTGGTGATCTGCACGCCCGCGATCGGCTGGATGCCCGACCCGGAAAGCTTCTCGGAGAATTCCAGCGCGCCGAAGAGGTTGTTCGTGTCGGTCAGCGCCAGCGCCGGCTGGCGGTCCGCCAGCGCGAGCTTGGCGAGCGCGCCGATCTGCAGCGCGCCCTCGAGCAGGGAGTAGGAGGAGTGCACGTGGAGGTGCACGAAGCCGGGGTCCTTGATGATCGCCATGGCCCCTCGCCCTCCAGTCCCGATCCGCCGCGCCGTTCCTTATCCGTTTTGGCCGCGCGCCTGTCGAGGGGTGGGGCATCGCGGGCTGTGGATGGCCGTCGACGCGTGCCCCCCGCGACATCCTACCCCCTTGAACGAACCAAGAACCCGGCGCATCCTCCCCGCATGGAGCCCGCCCTCTCGCGCAAGCTGCGCGTCCTCGCCGACGCCGCCAAGTACGACGCGTCCTGCGCCTCCTCGAGCGCGCCCAAGCGCACGTCCCGCAAGGACGGGCTCGGGTCGACGGGGGGCAGCGGGATCTGCCACGCCTATACGCCGGACGGGCGCTGCGTCAGCCTGCTGAAGATCCTGCTGACCAACTTCTGCCTCTACGACTGCGTCTACTGCGTCAACCGCCGCTCGTCGAACGTCGAGCGGGCGCGGTTCACCGTCGAGGAGGTGGTGGACCTGACGTTGAACTTCTACAAGCGCAACTACATCGAGGGGCTGTTCCTCTCCTCGGGCATCGTCAAGAACGCCGACTACACGATGGAGCAGATGGTCCGCGTAGCGAAGACGCTGCGCGAGGTGCACGGCTTTCGCGGCTACATCCACCTCAAGACCATCCCCGAGGCGAGCCCCTTCCTGATCGAGGAGGCGGGGCTCTACGCCGACCGGCTGTCGATCAACATCGAGCTGCCGCAGCGCGAGAGCCTGAAGGCGCTCGCGCCCGAGAAGGACGACGCGACGATCCGCGGCACCATGGGGCGCATGAAGGAGCGCATCGTCGAGGCCAAGGCCGAGCGCAGGACGACGCGCACCGCGCGCCGCTTCTCGCCCGCCGGCCAGTCGACGCAGATGATCGTCGGTGCCGACGCCGCGACCGACACCGACGTGCTGCGCACCTCGACCGCGCTCTATTCCGGCTACGCGCTCCGGCGCGTCTACTACTCCGCCTTCTCGCCGATCCCCGATTCGAGCCGGCTCCTGCCGCTCAAGCCGCCGCCGCTCCAGCGCGAGAACCGGCTCTACCAGGCGGACTGGCTCCTGCGCTTCTACGGCTTCGAGGTGGACGAGATCGCGGCCGGCGCTGATGCCGGCATGCTCGACCTCGAGATCGACCCGAAGCTCGCCTGGGCTCTCAAGCACCGCGAGCGGTTTCCCGTCGACGTCAACCGGGCCGACCGGGAGCTGCTGCTGCGGGTGCCGGGGCTCGGGGTCAAGGCGGTCGACAAGATCCTCGTCGCGCGCCGCCACCGCCGGCTCGCCCTCGACGACGTCGCGCGGCTCGCGGGCTCGGTGAAGCGCGCGCGCGCCTTCCTCGTCACCACCGATCACACGCCGGGCGCGCTGCTCGACCGCCTCGACCTCAGAGCCGCGCTCGTGCAGCGGCCCGCCGAGCAGCTCACCCTGTTCTGATGCGCCGCGTCACCCTCGCACCCGGGGCCGATCTCGACGGGTTTCGCCGCGCCGCCCGCGCGCTCGTCACGGAGGGCGTGGCGCCCGACGACGTCGTGTTCGAGGACGGCCGTACGGCGAGCCTGCTGCCCGAGGCCGAGATCGCCGAGGCGCCGCCGCTCGCATTGCCGAAGACCGTTCCGCCGATCGTGAAGGACGTCGCGATGCACCGCGACCCGGAGCGCTGGGCGCTGCTCTACCGGCTGATCTGGCGCGTGACGCGGGGCGAGCGGCGGCTGCCGGAGATCGTCGCCGACCCGCTCGTGCACGCGCTTCACGTCATGCGGCGCAACATCGGCCGCGACATCCACAAGATGCACGCCTTCGTGCGCTTCCGGAAGGTGGAGGGCAGCGATCCCGAGCGCTTCGCCGCCTGGTTCGAGCCCGAGCACCACATCCTGCGCGCCGTCGGCCCGTTCTTCCGCGACCGCTTCGGCGCGATGCTCTGGTCGATCCACACGCCCGACGGCTCGATCCTGTGGGACCGTGAGCGGCTCGCCTACGGCCCGCCCGGCCGCCCGGAGGACGCGCCCGCGCGAGACGGCTTCGAGGATGGCTGGCGCGACTATTACCGCGCGATCTTCAATCCGGCGCGGGTCAACCCGACGGCGATGCGCGCCGAGATGCCGAAGAAGTACTGGAAGAACCTGCCCGAGGCCGAGATCATTCCCGATCTCGTCCGAGGGGCGGCCTCGCGCGTCGGCGGCATGATGGACAGGGAGCCCACCATGCCCGCGAAACGCGAGCCCCGCGCCGCCCTCGCGGCGCTGGACGCCCGCGCGAAGCCGCGCAGCCTCGACGAGCTCGCGGCGCTGATCCGCGCCTACGAGCCGCCGCAGGACTTCTCGCCCAAGGCCGTGATCGGCGAGGGGCCGGTCGCGCCGCTGATCGCGTTCGTCGGCGAGCAGCCGGGCGACGTCGAGGACATGGAGGGTCGCCCCTTCGTCGGCCCGGCGGGACGGCTCCTGGCGAAGGCGCTGGGCGAGGTCGGGATCGACCGGGACGCCTGCTATGTCACGAACGCGGTCAAGCACTTCAAGTTTCTGGAGCGCGGCAAGCGCCGCATCCACCAGAAGCCCTCGCTCGGCGAGATCAAGCATTACCGCTGGTGGCTGATGGAGGAGCTCACCCTGGTGCGCCCGCGCCTCACGGTCGCGCTCGGCTCCACCGCACTCACCGCGCTGACGGGCAGGGCGATGCCGTTGATGAAGTCCCGCGGCCCCGCCCGCTTCGAGGAGGGAGGGCTGGTGCTGCCGGGCTTCGTCACCGTCCACCCCTCCTGGCTGCTGCGCCTGCCCGACGAGGACGCGAAGGTGGCGGGCTACGAGGGCTTCCTGCGGGACCTCGCCGCGGCGAAGGACGAGGCGCGGCGGCTCGCCGGGTGAGGGCACCGGGCGTGCCGGACGACCGTCCCGCCGAGGCGCGGATCAATCCCCGCACAGCGCCCGCGATGAGACCGCATAGAGCCGCTCGCGTCCGGCGACCCGGGCGGTGAAGCCGTCGGGGAAGAGCGGGGCGAAGGCGGGGTCGCAGACGTTGAGCCCGCCCGCATAGGCGCCGAAGGCCGGCATCACGAGCCGGGCGTCGTCGTGGGCGAAGCAGCGCGCGCGCACGGCGCGCCCGCGCAGGCGCACCTTGGCGACCGGGTGGAGATGGCCGCAGATCTCCAGCCCCGCGCCCCGCTCGCTCCGCGGCTCGTGCCGCAGCGCGACGCCGTCGAGCGTGATCGCATCCGCGACCTCGCCCCCGAGCGACGCGGGGAGCGCGGGGTCGTGGTTGCCGGTGAGCCAGAGCCAGTCACGCCCCGCCTGCAGCGCCGCCAGCGCCGCGCGGGCGTCGGCATCGAGCCGGGCGGGGCCGTCCGGGTCGTGGAAGCTGTCGCCGAGCGCGACGACCCGGGCGGGGTCGTGCGCCGCGATGCGGGCGGCGAGGCGCGACAGGGTCTCGCGCGTGTCGTAGGGCGGCAGCAGAATGCCGCGACGGGCGCGCGAGGAGCCCTTCTCGAGGTGCAGGTCGGCGACGAGCAGCGTGCGATGATCCGGCAGCCAGGCGACGCCGTCCCGGTCGAGCACGAGCGCGAGCCGCCCGAGCGCGATCTCGACCGCGCCGCCACGCGCCCGCCCGCTCTCCACCTCGCGCTCGTCCATCGGCGCCGCAGCGGTCACCCGTGCCTCGTCGTTCGCGTCCCGTTCCGACCTGCTATGGCCGATTCGGCCGCGCCTGGCGAGGGGTGGGCGTGCCGAATGCGGCCCCGGGGGCGGGACCGGCTGTCGCGGCTCGCGCGATCCGTCGCGAGGCCGGCGCCGCGCCGCCGACGCTCTCCCGGTCGGCGGGGTCCGGATCGAGCCGGTCGAGCGGCAGCTGCTCCAGGGGTACCGGCCGCGAGAACAGGTAGCCCTGGGCGAGATCGCAGCCGGCCGCCCGCAGCATGGTCGCCTGCGTCTCCGTCTCGACGCCCTCCGCCGTGCAGACCATGTCGAGGCTGCGCGCGAGCGCGATGATCGAGCACACGATCGCGGCGCAGTCCTCGCGCTCGACGAAATCGTTGACGAAGGACTTGTCGATCTTGATCTTGTCGAAGGGGAACATGCGCAGGTAGCTGAGCGACGAGTAGCCCGTGCCGAAGTCGTCGAGCGAGATGCGCACGCCCAGCGCCTTCACCCGGCGCAGGTCGGCGAGCAGCGCCTGATCGTCGTCGAGGAGTACCGTCTCCGTCACCTCGAGCTCGAGCCGCTCGGGCGCGAGGCCCGTCTCCTCCAGCGCACCGAGGACGACGTCGAGGAGCCCGCGGTTGCGCAGCTGCGCCGGGGAGACGTTGACGGCGAGGCTGACGTGCTCGGGCAGCGCCCGGGCCTGGCGGCAGGCCTCGCCGATCACCCAGTCGCCGACGGGCGTGATCAGCCCGGTCTCCTCGAGCAGCGGGATGAAGACCGCCGGCGAGACCAGGCCGCGCTCGGGATGGTGCCAGCGCAGGAGCGTCTCGACGGCCACCGTCTCCCGGTGCGCGATGTCGACGATCGGCTGGAAGTGGAGCGCGAACTGCCCGCGGCCCATCGCTTCGCGCAGGTCGCGGATGAGCTCGCGCCGCGCCCGGGCGGCGGCGTCGAGATCGCCGTCGAAGATACGCGCGCCGTTGCGCCCGTCCGCCTTGACCCGGTAGAGCGCGGTGTCGGCGTTGCGCAGGAGCTCGTCGACCTCCCGGCCGTGGGTGGGGGCGAGCGCGACACCGATGCTCGCGCCGACGACGATCTGCCGTCCCTCGATCGAGAACGGCTCGGTGAGCGTCTCCAGCAGGCGGCGCGCCAGCGCCTCGCAGGCCGCCCGCTCGCAGCCCTGATCCCGGCTGCGCCCGCGGGCGAGCACCGCGAACTCGTCGCCGCCGAGCCGCGCCACCACGTCCTCCTGGCGCACGTGGGCGCGCATGCGCTGGGCCACCTCCACGAGGAGCGCGTCGCCGATCGCGTGGCCGAACGTGTCGTTGACGGCCTTGAAGCGATCGAGGTCGATGAGCAGCACGCCGAAGGGCGAGGCGCATTCCGCGTGCAGCGTCTCGTCGATGCGCGCCTTCAGCGAGGCGCGGTTGGCGAGCCCGGTGAGCACGTCGTGGTGGGCGGCGTGATTGATGCGCGCGGCGACCTGCTCGCGCTCGGTCACGTCCTCGTGGGTCGTCACCCAGCCGCCGCCGGGGATCGGCGCGTTGGACTGGGCGATCAGCCGGCCGCCGCGGGTGCGCACCGTCGCGCGGGTCTCCTCGCCCGCCGCCACATGCTCCAGGAAGGCCGGCACCGAGCGGGCGATGTCGCCGTCGAAGGACCCCGCCGCACGGCGCAGCGCGAGCACCTCGCTCAGGTGCATGCCGTAGCGCAGCGAGCCGGGGGCGAGCTCCATGAGCTCGAGATAGCGGTCGTTCCAGATCACGAGCCGGGCCGCGGCGTCGTACATCGTCAGGCCCTGGATCATGTGGGCGAGGGTCAGCTGGAGCTCGCGCGCCCGCTCGGACGCCTCTCGGCTGGCGTCGACGAGCTGCGCCATCGCGAGGCGCCGCTCGCTGACGTCCGTGCCCACGCCGCGATAGCCGCGGAACGTGCCGTCGGGCCCGAAGACGGGGTCGCCGCTCACCCGAAACCAGCGCGTCATCGTGCCGTCCTCGACCCTGTACTCGAGGTCGCGGAAGGGCTCGCGGCGGGCGAGCACGGCGAGATGCTCCTCCCAGGTCGCGTTCTCCAGCACGATCGGCAGCTCGCGCCGCGTCCTGCCGATCAGCTCGGCCCGGTCCTTCCAGAGGCCGTTGATCTCCTGCGAAAAGTGCGTGAAGCGCAAGCTCGCGTCCTGCTCCCAGAACCAGTCCGACCCCATCACGGTCAGCGAGCGGAAGCGCTCCTCGCTCTCCGCGAGCGCCGCCTCGGCCTCACGCCGCTCGGTGATGTCGAGGTGCAGGCCCGACAGGCGCGCCGGCGTGCCGTCCGGCGCCCGCGCCACGACGCGGCCGACGGCGAGGATCCAGCGCCAGCCCCCGTCGGCGGCGCGCATGCGGAACTCGGCGCGGTAGTCGGGCGTCTCCCCGCGCATGTGCTGGTCGAGGCGGGCGCGGGCGTGGGCGACGTCGTCGGGGTGCACGAGTGCGACCCAGGATGCCGCCGCCTCCGGGACGGCGTCGGGCTCGTAGCCCAGCATCGTCCACCAGGAATCGTTGTACCAGTTCTCTTCGCTGCCGGGCACCCAATCCCACAGCCCGATGTTGGCGCCCTCGGTGGCGATGGCGAGGCGCTGCTGGGCGGCCTCGTAGCGCTCGCGGGCGAGCGCGCCGTCGGTGACGTCCTGGACGGCGGAGGCGATCGCCAGGATGCGCCCGGCGGCGCGCCCTTCGGTGCGACCGTCGCCGCCCCCATCCTCCCGGATCGCCTGGCCGAAGCAGCGCATGCGTCGCCCGCCGGTCTCCGCGATCGTCGTCAGCTCGACGTCCCAGCCCTCACCGGTCTCGCGCGCCCGGGCGACCAACGCCTCCAGCCGCGCGGCGGAGTCCGGCTCGAGAAGCGCGAGCGTGCCCGCGAAGGTCTGCGGCACATCGTCGGGGATACGCAGGACGTCGCGCAGCCTCGGCGACCAGCGCACGTCGCCCGACGGGCAGTCTATGTGCCAGGGCGCCACCTGCACCATGCGCGACATGACCGTGAGCTCCTCGGCGGCGGCCTCGAGCTCCGCGGAGGCGCCACGCAGCTCGCTGTTCTGCCGGTGGAGCACGAACAGGGCCGGGAACAGGCCGAACACGATCAGGCACGCCAGCAACGCGGCGGCGACGCCCTCGAGCATCGCCTGCTCGGCATGGCCGCGGGACTGCTCCGCCTGCGTCGCGGTGCCGACCTCCGTGGCGAGGGCGACGGTGGCGGCGAGGATCGCGTTCGAGGTATCCACGAGGGGTGCGAGCGCGGCCTCGCCACGCGCCACCGCGCCCGCGTTCTCCTCGAGCCGGGCGACGAGGGCGACGAACTCGACGAAGGCGTCGTCCACGGTGGCCCGGTTCGGCAGGGCCTCGAGGCGTACCCGCAGGCTCGCGAGGGATTCCGCCTGGACCGCGAGGGCGCGGGCGAGCGCCCCGAGCGCCGCGTCCCGGTTCTCGGCCGCGGCCAGGGCGGCGGCGTGCAGCCCCACGTCCTTCGCGAGCGCGGCCTGGAGCCCGATGGCGTCGACGACCCCGGCCATCGCTCCGGTCGCCCGTTCCTCGATGCCGCGCAGCGCCTCCGCGCGGGCGAACAGCAGCAGCGCGCCGACGGCGACGAGGATCCCCACGAGGCTGAGGACGGCGGGCAGGAGGCGCCGCGCGCGGGGCCCGTGGGCCCCGCCCTCCCGCGCGGCCCCTCCCCCGCGCACACGGCCGGCGCGCGCGCCCGCGGCGTCGGACGATGGTGGCGGGGACGGCGTCATCGCGGGCTCCGATCAAAGCGCTCGACGACCCGAGGGCGCAAGCGGCATTCGCTAGGCTACGAGGCACCGGTAAACGAGTGCATAAATCCGCTAGCGGTGATCGAGAATTGCCCCAACCCGGTGATGCACCTCCCGTGACGCGAGGCGTTGCGCAGGCGCCCGCGGCCTGCGAGGCTCGGGCCCGGGTCGCTGGAGGAGAACGGGGGCGCATGGCGGGCGCAGGAACACGGACTCTCGTCGACGGGGCGCTCGCGCTCCTCGCGGCGCTCGCGGTCGGCATCGCGCTGTGGCGGCTCGAGGCGGCGACGCGGCCGCTCGTCGTGGAGCGCGTTGCGATCGGCCACATCCCGGCGAGCGTCACCCGTCCGGCGGACGCGCCGCTCGGCCCGGCGGTGGTGATCGCCCACGGCTTCGCCGGATCGCGCCAGCTCATGCAGGCTTTCGCGGTGACGCTCGCCCGCAACGGCTACGTCGCCGTCTCGTTCGACTTCGCCGGCCACGGCCGCAACCCGCTCCCGCTGGCCGGCTCGATCGTCGAGGAGGACGGCGCGACGCGCACGCTCGTCGCCGAGACGGTCGCGGTCGCGCAGGCGGCGCGGGCGCTCGGCGACGGGCGCCTCGCCCTCCTCGGGCATTCCATGGCCTCCGACATCGTCGTGCGCGCGGCGGCCGAGCTGCCGGCGGTGGAGGCCGTGGTGGCGGTCTCGATGTTCTCGCCGGCGGTGACGGCGGACGCGCCGGAGAACCTCCTCGTCGTCGTGGGCGGCCTCGAGGCCGGCCTGCGGGAGGAGGCGCTGCGCGCGGTGGGCCTCGCGACCGACGGAGCGGCCCGAGGAAGCGCCGCGCAGGAGGGCGTCACCTACGGCGATCCAGCGTCCGGCACGGCGCGGCGCGCCGTCTTCGCCGACGGGGTCGAGCACGTCGGCGTGCTCTATGCGCGCGAGACGCTGGCGGAGACCGTCGCCTGGCTCGACGCGACCTTCGGGATCACCCGCGACACGCCGCCCTTCGTCGATCGGCGCGGCCCGCTGATCCTGCTTCTCCTCGCAGGCGCCGTGCTCGCGGCGCGGCCGCTCTCGCGCCTCCTGCCACGGGTGTCGGTCGAGCCCGCGGGCGCCGGGCTACCCTGGCGGCGGCTGTGGATCGTCCTCCTCGTGCCGGCGATCGCGACACCGCTCGTGCTGCGCCTCCTGCCGACGTCCTTCCTGCCGGTACTGGTCGCGGACTATCTCGCGGCGCACTTCCTCGCCTACGGCCTGATCACCGCCGCCTGCCTCGTCCTCGCGCGGCGGCGCGGCTGGAGCGCGCCGGCGCCGCCCGCCGACCGGGGACGGCTGGCGCTCGCCGCCGCGGGCGCGGTCGCCTTCGGCTTTCTCGCCATCGTCTGGCCGCTCGACACCTACGTGACGAGCTTCCTGCCGGGCGCCGACCGCATCCCCCTCGTCGCGATCATGCTCGCCGGAACCCTGCCCTTCTTCCTCGCCGACGAATGGGCGACCCGCGGAGCCGGCGCGGCGCGCCTGGGCTACCCGGCGGCGAAGCTCGCCTTCGTGCTCTCGCTGGCGCTGGCGGTGGCGCTGGACTTCGAGCGGCTGTTCTTCCTCGTCATCATCGTACCCGTGATCGCGGCCTTCCTCCTCGTCTACGGGCTCTTCAGCCGCTGGGCCTGGCAGGCGACGCTCCACCCGGCGGTGGCGGGGGTGGCGAACGCGGTCGCCTTCGCCTGGGCGCTCGGCGTCACCTTCCCGCTGCTCGCCGGGTGACGCCTCTCCCCTCGCGCGCCCGGATGGCGTAGGGTCGCCGCGCCATGAAGCTCGTGCCCACCGCCGCCAATCCCGAGCCCCCCGGCGCCGTCGTCGGGCGAATCGTCGCGCGCGACGGCGCACCGTTGCGCGTCGCGCGCTGGCCCGCCCGTGCCGCGCACCCGCGCGGCACCGTCGTGATCTTCCAGGGGCGCGCCGAGTTCATCGAGAAGTACTTCGAGACGATCGAGGAGCTGCTCGCGCGCGGCTTCTGCGTCGTCGCCTTCGACTGGCGCGGCCAGGGCGGCTCGGAGCGGATGCTCGCGGACCCGCGCAAGGGCCACGTCGGCCGCTTCGGCCTCTACGCGCGCGACGTCGAGGCGATCGCCGCGCAGGTGCTCGCGCGCGACTGCCCGCGCCCGCACGCGGTGCTCGCCCATTCGATGGGGGCCGCGATCGCGCTCGATCTCGCCCGCCGCGGCCGGCTGCCGGCGGAGCGGATCGTGGCGCTCGCCCCGATGATCGCGCTCGCGCAGGTGCGCCGCCCGCGCCTGGCGCACGCGGGAGCGACCCTGTTCTGGCTGATGGGGCTCGGCGGCTCGTTCGTGCCGGGCGGGGGCGAGACGTCGGTGGCGACCAAGCCATTCGCCGGCAACCTGCTCACGTCGGACCGCCTGCGCTACGCCCGCAACGCCGACGCAGCCGCCGCGCTGAAGGACGGCGCCATCGGCGATCCGACGATCGCCTGGGCCCGTGGCGCCTTCGCCCTGATGCGCAGGCTCCAGGAGCCGCGGGCGGCGCTCGAGATCCGCATCCCGACCCTGGTGCTGGCCGCGGGCGCCGACCGCCTCGTCTCGACGCCGGCCGTGGAGCGCTTCGCCGCGCGGCTGAAGACCGGCAACGCCATCGTCGTCCCCGGCGCCCGCCACGAGCTGCTGAACGAGGTGGACGCGATCCGCGCACCGGTGATGGCGGCGATCGACGCGTTCCTGCCGGGTGGGGAGGAACCGGCTCTTGCAGACGCGAGCGCGGCCACGCCCGTAGCCGCGCAGCCGCCGGCCGTCGCGCAGACCGCACCGACCGCGTGAATCCGCGCCGCGCCTCACCTCACCCCGCGAGCGCTTCCTTCTGCTTGCTCGCGCGCTTGCGCTCGTTGGGGTCGAGGATGGCCTTGCGCAGGCGGATGTTCTTGGGCGTCACCTCGACGAGCTCGTCGTCCTGGATCCAGGCGAGCGAGCGCTCCAGCGTCATGCGGATCGGCGGGGTGAGGCGCACGGCCTCGTCCTTGCCGGTGGAGCGCACGTTCGAGAGCTTCTTGCCCTTGAGCACGTTGACCTCGAGGTCGTTGTCGCGGGTGTGGATGCCGATGATCATGCCCTGGTAGACCTTGGCGCCGGGCTCGATCACCATCGGGCCGCGATCCTCCAGGTTCCACATCGCGTAGGCCACGGCCTCGCCCGCCTCGTTGGCGATCAGCACGCCGTTGACGCGCCCGGGCAGCTCGCCCTTGTAGGGCTCGTAGGCCTTGAACAGGCGGTTCATGATCGCCGTGCCGCGGGTGTCGGTGAGCAGTTCCGACTGGTAGCCGATCAGCCCGCGGGTCGGCGCGTGGAAGACGAGCCGCTGGCGGTTGCCGCCCGAGGGCCTCATCTCGATCATGTCGCCCTTGCGCTCGGACATCTTCTGCACGACGACGCCCGCGTGCTCCTCGTCGACGTCGATGACCACCTCCTCGACCGGCTCGAGCGTCTCGCCGGTCGTCTCGTCCTTCATGTAGACGACGCGCGGGCGCGACACGGCGAGCTCGAAGCCCTCGCGGCGCATGGTCTCGATGAGGATCGCGAGCTGGAGCTCGCCGCGGCCGGAGACGTAGAACGAATCCTTGTCGGCGCTCTCCTCGATCTTGAGCGTGACGTTGCCCTCGGCCTCCTTCATCAGGCGGTCGCGGATCATGCGGCTCGTGACCTTGTCGCCCTCGGTGCCCGCGAGCGGTGAGTCGTTGACGATGAAGGACATCGTCACGGTGGGCGGGTCGATCGGCTGCGCCTGGATCGGCGTCTCGACCGAGAGATCGCAGAACGTGTCGGCGACCGAGCCCTTCGAGAGGCCCGCGATGGAGACGATGTCGCCCGCCTCGCCCTGCTCGATCGGCTGGCGCTCGATGCCACGGAAGGCGAGGATCTTCGAGACGCGGCCCTGCTCGACCACGTTGCCCTTGCGGTCGAGCACCTTGATCGTCTGGTTCGGCTTGACGACGCCCGACGCGATGCGCCCCGTGACGATACGTCCCAGGAAGGGATTGGCCTCGAGCAGGGTGCCGAGCATGCGGAACGGGCCGGGATCGGTGTCGGCCGGAGGCACATGGTCGAGCACGAGGTCGAACAGCGGAGCGAGGCCCTGGTCCTGCGGGCCCTCCGGGGCGGCGGCCATCCAGCCGTCGCGGCCCGAGCCGTAGAGGATAGGGAAGTCGAGCTGCTCGTCGGTGGCGTCGAGCGCGGCGAAGAGGTCGAAGACCTCGTTGATCACCTCCTGGTGACGCGCGTCCGGCCGGTCGATCTTGTTGATGGCGACGATCGGCTTGAGCCCAATCTTCAGCGCCTTCGAGACCACGAACTTGGTCTGCGGCATCGGCCCCTCGGCGGCGTCGACGAGCACGATCGCGCCGTCCACCATGGAGAGGATGCGCTCCACCTCGCCGCCGAAGTCGGCGTGGCCGGGCGTGTCCACGATGTTGATGCGCACGTCCTTCCAGACGACCGAGGTCGCCTTGGCGAGGATGGTGATCCCGCGCTCCTTCTCGAGGTCGTTGGAATCCATCACGCGCTCGGCGACGCGCTGGTTCTCGCGAAACGCCCCCGACTGCGAGAGGAGCTTGTCGACGAGCGTGGTCTTGCCGTGGTCGACGTGGGCGATGATCGCGATGTTGCGCAGCTGCATGGTCTCTTCCGAATGGGAGCCGCCTTCCGGGCGCGCCGGTATGCCGGCGGGGCCATGACCGCGTTATGACATGCGCGATGGGGCGGGGAACGTCTGCCGCCCATATAGGGATTGCCGTGAGGATGCAAGAGAGGGTCCGCCCGCGGGTCCGTTCGCGAGCGGCTCCCGGCGAGGGCGCGGCCGCTTCGTGCGAGGCCGATGCGCGTCAGCGCACCTCCTTGAGCAGGTCGCGCCAGGCGTCGTAGAAGCGGTGGGCGCTGACCGCCATCTCGTTCTGCCCGTCCCCGTCGGGATAGCTCGCCGACATGATGCCGAGCACGAGGAAGCCATCCCCGTCCGGGACGAAGAGCGGTGAGCCGGAATCGCCGTCGATGGCGTCGCAATCGTGGAAGAAGGTGCCGTCCTCGAACAGGCGGAGCACCGCGCAGCCCTCGTGCGCGGTCAGCTTGGTCTGGCTGTCGGCGCTGTAGCCGGCCTGGCTCACCGCCGCGAGCACGCCCGCGTCGAAGCGGCGCTCCAGGTCCTCGGCGCTGCCGGGGTCGATGCGCATGAAGCCCGCGAGGTCGCCGATCGGGTCCGCCAGCACGGCGAACGCCCAGTCCAGCCCGTCGATGGCGCTCGTCTCGGCGTGGCGCGCGTTGTCGAACCCCTCGGGCAGGATCTCCCGCACGACGGCGCTGCGCGCGACCTCCCGGGGGCCGTCGAGCCCGGCGATGAACTCGAGCGCCCGCTCGCGCACGTTGGAGTTCTCCTCCTCGAAGAAGCAGTGCGCGGCGGTGAGCACGATGCGCGGCGCCACGAGCACCCCGGAGCAATGGCCGGTCTCGGTTTCCAGCCGTCCGATGCTGCTCCAGGGCGCGCGCAGGGTGTCGACGAACACGCGGTCGTCCCGTCCGGAGAAGGCCGGGCTCGGGCGCCCGCGGCAATCCTTCGTGTCCGTGCCCGGCGGGCACAGGCCCGTGCCGGTGCCCGGCTCGTCGCACTGCCCGTCGCGCGCATGGAAGCAGGCGTTCGCCGCGAGCGGGCCCTCGCGCCGGCAGTCCCAGGCGTCGCTCCCGGCGGGGCAGGCGCCGGTGCCGATGCCCGGCTCGTCGCACTCGCCGTCCACCAGGTAGGGGCAGGCCTCTCCGGACGTGGACGCCGGGGTCCCAGGCGCGCTCTGTGCGGCCGCCGGCGCGGCGAGCCACGGCGCGAGGCAGGCGACGGCGATCGCCCCCGCGCACCACGCCATGCCGAGGCGCCGCCGCGCTCGCGCCACGGCCTCTCCCGGCCAGCCGCCCGCCAGACTCATGCCGACGCCCCCCGTGAACCGCTTCGTCGTCCGTCCTGCCGGCAGGATATCCGGGCCGGCGGCTCGGGTCCATGCGCCTGCGTGCGCCTTTGGAGCGCGCACCCGCGCGCGAGTCTCGGCTCGACGCCCGCGTCAGGCCTCGATGTCGAAGAGCGTCTGCGCCAATTCGCGCGCGGCGCGCATCGCGGCCGCGTTGGCCTCGAAGGCGGCCACGGCCATGATCTGGTTCGTCACCTCGCCGACGATGTCGACGTTGGGCGCGGCGACGAAGCCCCTCGCGTCGGCGTCCGGCGAGCCGGGCTCCCAGGCCGGGACGAAGGCCGGCCGGCGCTCGGCGAGGCGGGCGGAGACGCCGGCCCCGTCCGTGGAGGTCTGCACCACGTCGACCGGCGCGTAGGCCCCCGAACGCCCGCCCGGCTCCGTGGGCAGAGCCCCGGTCGTGCGCAGGTTCGCGACGTTGGACGCACTCGCCTCGAGGCGCAACGAAGCGGCGTCGAGGCCGGTGCGGGAGATGGCGAGCGCGGAGATCATGACCCGATCCTATGCCGCCGCGCCTTTCCGCGCAGTTGCCGCGATCGCGCGAATGCCGCGGATCGCGCCGCCGCCGAACCGAGCACGCCGACCCGCGTTCTCTCCCATGACGACACGAGACGGGAGAGACAGCCATGTTCCGCTTCATCCGACGCGCCATCCTCCTGCGCGAGGCGTTCCGCTTCCTGCGCCGGCGCCGGCGCTGACGCGGCCCGCCCGCGGCGCGCCGGCGCGCGGTTTGCGGGCCGACGCGGGCGCGCTACACCCTTCGCCTTTCCGAGCACGCGATTCGGTGAAGGCGACATGACGAAGCAAGACGGGGGCGAGACCGCCCGCACCATCATCCGCGGCATCGCCGCCGAGCTCGGCGTCGCCGACACGCAGGTCGCCGCCGCGGTGGCGCTCCTCGACGAGGGCGCGACGGTGCCCTTCGTCGCGCGCTACCGCAAGGAGGCGACGGGGGGCCTCGACGACACGCAGCTGCGCACGCTCGAGGAGCGGCTCGGCTACCTGCGCGAGCTGGAGGAGCGTCGCGGCGCGATCCGCACCGCGATCGCCGAGCAGGGCAAGCTCACCGATGCGCTCGCCGCCGCCATCGCCGCCGCCGACACCAAGGCGCGGCTGGAAGACCTCTACCTCCCCTACAAGGTGAAGCGCCGGACCAAGGCGCAGATCGCCCGCGAGGCCGGGCTCGGGCCGCTGGCGGACGCGCTGGTGGCCTCGCCCGAGCGCGCGCCCGAGGACCAGGCCCGCGCCTTCGTCGACGCCGCCGTGGGCGTCGCGGACGTCGATGCCGCGCTCGAGGGGGCGCGTCACATCCTGGTCGAGCGCTTCGCCGAGGACGCGGACCTGATCGGGCGGCTGCGCGAGGATTTCTGGCGCGAGGCGCGGCTCGTCGCGAGCGTGCGCGAGGGCAAGGAGCAGGTGGGCGCCAAGTTCTCGGACTACTTCGCCTATTCCGGGAAGATCGCCGACCTGCCGGCCCACCGCATCCTGGCGATCTTCCGCGCGGAGAAGGAGGAGGTGCTCTCCGTCTCCCTCACCGAGATCCCCGAGAACGCCCCCGACACGGCCAAGGACGCCTATCCCGCCAAGATCCGCGCCCGCTTCGGGCTCGCCGACCGCGGCCGGCCGGGGGACGCCTGGCTGGCGAAGGCGGCGGGCTTCGCCTGGCGCACCAAGATCTCGCTCTCCGTCGCGCTCGACGCCCGCGCCCGTCTCTGGGCGAAGGCGGAGGAGGAGAGCATTCGCGTCTTCGCGGCGAACCTGCGCGATCTCCTGCTCGCCGCGCCCGCCGGCGCGCGGGCGACGATGGGCCTCGATCCCGGCTATCGCACCGGCGTCAAGGTCGCGGTGGTCGACGCCACAGGGAAGGTCGTCGCGACCGACACGATCTACCCGCACGAGCCGCAGCGGCGTTGGGACGCGGCGCTCGCCACGCTCGAAGGGCTGGTGCGCCGCCACGGCGTCGAGCTCGTCGCCATCGGCAACGGCACCGCCTCGCGGGAAACCGACAAGCTGGCCGGCGAGCTGATGGGGCGGCTGCCCGATCGAAAGGTCGTCAAAGTGATGGTCTCGGAAGCCGGCGCCTCGGTCTATTCGGCCTCCGCCTTCGCCTCGAAGGAACTACCCGACCTCGACGTCTCGCTGCGCGGCGCCGTCTCGATCGCGCGCCGTCTCCAGGATCCTCTGGCGGAGCTCGTGAAGATCGACCCGAAATCCATCGGCGTCGGGCAGTACCAGCACGATCTCGCGGAGCACGCCCTCTCCCGCGCCCTCGACGCCGTCGTCGAGGATTGCGTGAACGCGGTCGGCGTGGAGGTGAACACCGCCTCCGCGCCGCTGCTCGCGCGGGTCTCCGGGCTCGGCGAGGGCGTCGCCAAGGCGATCGTCGCGCGCCGCGACGAGGCGGGGCCGTTCCGCACCCGCAAGGAGCTGATGAAGGTGCCCGGCCTCGGGCCCAAGACCTTCCAGCTCGCCGCCGGCTTCCTGCGCATCCAGGACGGCGCGGACCCGCTCGACCGCTCCGGCGTGCACCCCGAGGCCTATCCGGTGGTGCGCCGCATCCTGGAGTTCACCAAGGCCGACGTCGTGCGCATCATCGGCGACGCGAAGACGCTGCGCGCGCTCGACCCGCGGCGCTTCACCGACGAGACCTTCGGCGTGCCGACCGTCTCCGACATCATCGCCGAGCTGGAGAAGCCGGGCCGCGACCCGCGCCCGGCCTTCAAGACGGCGGCCTTCGCCGAGGGGGTCGAGAAGATCTCCGACCTGCGGCCCGGCATGGTGCTGGAGGGCGTCGTCACGAACGTCGCCGCCTTCGGCGCCTTCGTCGACGTCGGCGTCCACCAGGACGGGCTCGTCCACGTCTCGGCCATGTCGACGAGCTTCGTGAAGGACCCGCGCGCCGTGGCCAAGCCCGGCGACGTGGTGAAGGTCAAGGTGATGGAGGTCGACGTGCCGCGAAAGCGCATCGGCCTGTCCATGCGGCTCTCCGACGAGCCGGGGCAGGAGCGACGCCCTGTGCAGAAGGGCGCAGGCGGCGGCCGGCCCGAACCGGCGCGCACGCCGCAGGCCGGCAAGCCTCGCGCCGACCGGGAACGCTCGGGTGCCGCCTCGGCCGGCGGCGCGCTCGCCGATGCGCTGCGCCGCGCCCAGGACCGAGACCGCCGCGGAACGTGAGGCGGGCGTCCGCATCGACGAAGGGCGCGCGGGTCTCCCCTCTCCCCGAGGGAGAGGGGAGAGGGTCCCGCGTCGCCTCAGGTGATTTCCTCCAGCCCCCGCTGCTGGTCGAGGCGCCGGCGCACGACTTCCTCGCCGATGCCGAAGCCCTCCAGCACCCGTCCGGCGAGCTGGAGGCTCGCCTCGAAGGCTTCCGGCACCGCGACGGTCGCGCCGGCCTCGATCAGCCTGTGCGCGTGGGCGCGATCGCGGGCGCGGGCGTAGATCGGGATCATCGGCCAGGCCTCCCGGATCGCGCGGGCGATGGCCTCCGCCGCCTTCGGGTCGTCCATCGTCAGCACGACGGCGCTCGCCTCGGCGATGTGCGCGCGGCCGAGGAGGTCGAGGCGCGAGGCGTCGCCGAAATAGACCGGCAGTCCCTCCTTGCGCGCGGCGGCGACGCCGTTGGGATCGGCGTCGATGGCGACGAAGGGGATCGCCTCGGCCTGCAGGGTCTCGACGAGGGTCCGCCCGACGCGGCCGAAGCCGGCGAGCACGACGTGTCCCTCGACCTCGGCCATGCTCGCGAGCGCGTGCTCGGAGCCGCCCTCGGCGCCCGCCATGCGTGCCGCGAGCCGCTCCGCGGCGTGCGCGACGAGGGGCGTCACCAGCATGGTGAGGCCCGCGACGATGAGCATGAACTGCCCGACGTCGGGCGGGATCAGCCCGAGGCTCATGGCCAGCCCCACCACGATGAAGGCGAACTCGCCGCCCTGGCCGAGCAGCAGGCCCGCCTCGATCGCGGTGGCGCGTCCGAGCCCGAAGGCGACGCACAGGCCGGCCGTGACGACGCTCTTCAAGGCGAAGAGCCCGACGACGGAGGCGAGGATCCAGAACGGCGCCTCCACGATCACGCGCCAGTCGATCCCCATGCCCACCGACATGAAGAACAGCCCCAGCATCAGCCCCTTGAAGGGCTCGATGTCGACCTCGACCTCGTGCCGGAACTCGGTCTCGGCGATCAGCAGCCCGGCCAGGAAAGCGCCGAGCGCCATCGACAGGCCGGCGGCGCCCGTGATGGCGGAGATGCCGATGACGGTGAGCAGGATCGCCGCCATGAACATCTCGGGGCTTCTCGTCTGCGCGGCGATGCGCAGGGCCGGGCGCAGCACGAGACGCCCGACGGCGTAGATCCCGCCGATCGTCAGCGCCGCCTTGCCGAGCGCCAGCGCGAGGTCGGCCCCGAGGTTGCCCTCCATCCGAGCCCCCCCGACCTGGGCGCCGAGCACGCCCACGACGAACAGGATCGGCACCACCGCGAGATCCTGCATCAAGAGGATCGAGAAGGACGAGCGCCCGAGCGGCGTGCCGAGCCGGCGCCGCTGCATCAGCAGCTGCATCACGATCGCGGTCGAGGACAGCGCGAGGCAGGCGCCGAGCACGATCGAGGCGGGGATCGAGTTGCCGAACTCCCATGCGATGACGCCGATGATCGTCCCCGTGATCAGGATCTGCGCGGAGCCCAGCCCGAAGACGAGCCGGCGCATGGCCCACAGGCGCTCGAGCGAGAGCTCGAGCCCGATGACGAAGAGGAGGAAGATGACGCCGAGCTCGGCGAGCGCCTGAACCCCCGCCAGATCGTCGATCACGACCCAGTGCAGGAGGGGGAAATCCGCCGCGAGCAGCCCCAGCCCGAACGGCCCGATGACGCCGCCCACCACGAGGTAGCCGAGCACGGGCGAGACGCGCATGCGGTGGAAGAGCGGCACCATCACGCCCGCGGCGACGAGGAAGACGATCACCTCGCGCAGGTGGGGGATGCCGACGTGATGCTCCATACGCAGCGTGCTCCTGTGGAATGGGCTCGGAGGCTGCCCGGCGCCGGCCCGCGGGTCAATGCTCCAGATCAAGCGCGGACGTGCCCGCCGGGCGGCGCTGCCCTATCTCCACCGGACACGTCCCGCATCGGAACCCCGGCCGCCGCATGACGTCTCGGACGCCCCCCTCCCCCTGGATCGCCGGCGCCGACGGCTGCCCCGGCGGCTGGGTGGTCGCCTTCGAACGCCTCGACGGCGCCGAGCCGCCGCGCCTGCGCGGGGCGCCGGATCTCGCGGCGATCCTCGACGCGCCCGAGGCGCCGCGCGTGGTGGCGATCGACATGCCGATCGGCTTGCCCGAGCGCATCGTCGGTCCCGGCCGGGCGGCGGAGCAGGCGGTGCGCCCGCTGCTCGGTGCGCGCCAGTCGAGCGTGTTCTCGATGCCGGCGCGCGCGGCGGTCTACGCGGACGGCTACGCGCAGGCCTGCGCCGCCGCGCTCGCCACCTCGACCCCGCCGCGCAAGGTCTCCAAGCAGGGCTTCATGCTGTTCCCGAAGGTGCGCGAGATCGACGCGCTCCTGCGCGCCCGGCCGGCGGACGCCGGGCGCGTCTTCGAGTGCCACCCCGAGGTCGCCTTCTGGCGCATGAACGGGGAGCGGGCGCTCGACACGCCCAAGAAGGTGCGCGGAAGCCCGCATCAGCCGGGGCTCGACGCGCGCCGCGCGCTGCTCCGCGAGGCCGGGGTCGCGCCCGCGCTGATCGCAGCCGAGCGCCCGCGCGGGGCGGGTCCCGACGACCTGATCGACGCCCTCGCCTGCCTCGTCGTGGCGCGGCGCCTGGCCGAGGGGGCGGCGCAGGCCTTTCCCGATCCGCCGGAGCGCGACGCGCACGGGCTCGCCGTGGCGATCTGGGCGTGAGGGCCTCGCGCTTTCGCAAAGGCCGCCCGGGCGGGGGCGTCCTGGCGCGGCGCGCCGGGGCGGACTAGGAAGGGGGCAGACAAGGGAGAGACCGATGACCGCCCCCGCGAGCCCGCTTCCCGTCACGCCCCGGGACATCCAGGACGCCCACCGGCGCATCGCGCCCCACGTCCGGCGCACGCCGACCTGGCGGCTGGAGAACGCCTTCGGGCACGAAGGCCTCGTCTCCCTCAAGCTCGAGTTCCTCCAGCACGCCGGCTCGTTCAAGGCGCGCGGCGCCTTCAACAACCTCCTGGGCGAGACGGTCCCCGAGGCGGGCGTCGCCGCCGCGTCCGGCGGCAACCACGGCGCCGCCGTCGCCTACGCCGCCCGCGAGCTCGGCCACCGCGCCACGATCTTCGTGCCGGAGATCTCGCCGCGCGCCAAGGTGGACGTCATCCGCCGCATGGGCGCGGACGTGCGGATCGGCGGGCCGCGCTACGCCGACGCCCTGTTCGCCTGCGGCATGCACATCGCCGCGACCGGCGCGCTCTCGGTCCACGCCTACGATGCGCAGGCGACCATCGCCGGCCAGGGCACGGTCGCGCTCGAATGGGAGGAGGACGCCGCGGGCGGCCTCGACACCGTGCTCGTCGCGGTCGGCGGCGGCGGGCTCGTCGCCGGCATCGGTGCCTGGCTCGGCGGGCGCGTGAAGGTGGTGGGCGTCGAGCCGACGGGCTCGTGCGCGCTGTTCGCGGCGCTCGCGGCGGGCGAGCCCATCGACGTCGAGGTGAACTCGGTCGCCGCCGATTCGCTCGGCGCCCGCGCCGCCGGGCGGCTCGTCACGGAGATCGCGCTCGCGACCGTCGACCACGTGGCGCTCGTCGCGGACGACGCGATCGTCGACGCCCAGCGGATGCTGTGGCGCGACTTCCGCATCGCCACCGAGCCGGGTGGCGCCGCGGCGCTGGCGGCGCTGACGTCGGGCGCCTACCGCGCGACGCGGGGGGAGCGGGTGGGCGTGCTCCTGTGCGGCGCGAACGTCGATCTCGCGGCGCTCGACGCGCTCGGGTGAGCGGAGCGGGACCTCAGAACCCGCTCTCGCGCACCACCACCGCCACCGCCGCCCGCCAGGCGCGCGCGACGAAGCTCTCCGCCTCGCCGTCGAGGCGCACCGTGCCGCGCAGCGCCATCTCCGGCGCGCCGCTCTCCACGGGCCGCAGGACGACGCGATAGACCGCCTCGTGGGGCACGAGCGCGCCGTCGCGCAGGTTCGCGGCGATGCCGCCGCCGTGGTCCGAGGCGAGCTCGGGCGTGGCGTCGAGGCGGCGCGTCGCCGTCTCGGAGATGCGCGCGACGACGAGCGGCACGGGCGCGCGGCCCGGCGCGTCGGCGTGGAACGTCGCCTGGGCGCCGGGCGCGATGCGCGCGAGATCGGCCTCGCGCACATAGGCCGCGACTTCGCCCGTACCCGGCGCCGCAATGGTGGCGAGCCAGGCGCCCTCCGGCATCCAGGTCCCCGGACGCGCGTCCTCGGCGAGCTCGACGACCCGCCCGTCGATCGGCGCCGTCACCGAGAGGCGCTCGGCCAGGCGCCGCAGCGCCGCGCGCTCGGCGACCGCACCCTCGAGCTCGGAGAAGATCACGTCCCGGCTCGCGCCCTCCACGCCGGCCCCGATCTCGACCGAGGCGCGCCAGCGCAGCACCGCGATGCGGCGCTCGACCTCGGCGAGGCGGTAGTCCATGTCCGGCGAGACGAAGCCGAACAGCGGATCGCCCGCGGCGACCCGCGCTCCGTGCGCCGCGGCGGCGACCTCGAGCCGCGCGCCGACGGGCGCGTGCACCTGCACCCGCTCCTCGGCCTCGAAGAGGGCGGGCGCGTTGACCGCGCTCGACCACGGCACGATCGCCAACACGACGAGCCCCGCGGCCGCGAGCCCCGTCGCCACGGTGTGCCGGTTGAGCCGGTAGGCCTCCCGGCGCTTGGCCCATTCCGCGATCTCGAGCGCGATGGGGCGGCCGATGAACCAGGCGAGCTCGACCACCATCAGCAGGATGCCGAGCAGCTTGAAGAAGAGGTGGTAGACGAGGAGCGCGATGCCGAGGAACAGGAAGAAGCGGTACAGCCAGGTGCCGATCGCATAGGCGACGAAGAGCCGCCCGCGCCTGCGCGAGAGCGGCTCCGGCGGCGGCTCGCCGAAGCCGAACAGCGCCTCGCGCAGGCGCCAGCGGGCGTGGCGGAAGGCGCGGTCCTGGAGGTTCGGCGCGTCGATCAGGTCCGACAGGAGGAAGTACCCGTCGAAGCGCATGAAGGGGTTGAGGTTGACGGCCAGCGTCATGATCCAGGTCGTGGTGGCGAGCACGAAGGCGGCGGAGCGCACCGGCCCGTCCGGCAGGAAGCTCCAGGCGAGCGTCATCCAGGAGGCGAGCGCGAGCTCGATCGCCATGCCGGCATAGCCGATGCGCAGGCGCGCGCGCCGGTCCGTCAGCCGCCAGCCCGCGGTCGTGTCCGTGTAGAGGACGGGGTAGAGCACCATGAGCGCGACGCCCATGGTCGGCACGGGCAGCCCCTCGCGCTTGGCGGCGTAGGCGTGGCCGAGCTCGTGCAGCAGCTTCGCAGCCACCAGCGCGAGGCCCACCGCGAGCGCGCCCTGCCAGGAGAACAGGTAGACGAAGGTGGTGAGGAAGGCGTCCCACTGCCGCAGGGCCAGCGCCACGCCGAGCACGCCGGCGGCGATGCTGAGCCAGCGAAACACCGCGCCGAAGAACGGCCGTGCGAGCGGCAGCGTGGCGCCGAGGAAGGCGTCCGGCCGCACGAGCGGGATGCGGATGAAGAGGTAGTTCTTCAGGGCCGCCGTCAGCGGGCCCATCCGGCCCGCACGCTTCTGCTCGACGAGCCGCGCGTTGGCGTCCGGCCCGCGCACCTGGACGAGGTTGGCCGAGACGAGGAAGCGCGCGAAGGCCTCGACGTCGGCGGGCGCGAGCGCGAGCGTCGTCGCCTGCGAGACGGCCGCGGCGATCGCAGCCGGGTCGCCCGCCTCCCAGCGCGCGAGCATCTCGACCTCGGCCCAGCCGATTCGGAAGTAGCGCGCGCGGGCGGGGTCCTCCAGCGTCCAGGTCGGCGCGCCGTCGCCGCCGGGCGGTCCCTCGTGGAGCACGATCTCCTCGCGCAGCGGCGGGAGCGCCGGACCTGGCGCCGGAGCTCGGGCGGATCCCCCCGAACGTGGCGCGCCGCCGATGGCGAACGTTCCGCTCACAGCCCGAGCCACAGCCGCGCGGCGGCGATCGGCCGGC
This sequence comes from Salinarimonas sp. NSM, assembly GCF_052380005.1. Classification (NCBI taxonomy): domain Bacteria; kingdom Pseudomonadati; phylum Pseudomonadota; class Alphaproteobacteria; order Hyphomicrobiales; family Salinarimonadaceae; genus Salinarimonas; species Salinarimonas sp. NSM. The sequence continues at coordinate 35,088 of NZ_JBQTCJ010000018.1, read as the reverse complement.
GCAGCAGGTAGAGGGCGAGGATCGTGCGCTCGCCGTAGAGCTTGGCCGTGCCGCGCAGCCCGATCCGCAGGCGCGGGTCGTGGGCGTCGAAGCCCGCGCGCAGGCGGTAGGCCATGACGCCGTCGGGCGTGGGCGTCGCCCGGTAGCCGGCGCGCAGGAGCGTGGCCGTGACCGGGTCCGCGGGGTCGATGTTGAGGAAGAAGCGCACCTCGGCGCCCGGCTCGAGCACGATCGCGTCGGCCACCGCGAGGTGGATCTCGAGCGCCCGCATGCCGGGGTCCGCCACCTGCATGATGCGCTCGCCGAGCGCCACCGGCCGACCCTCCCAGTCGGAGGCGTCGTCGAAGACCGCGATGCCGCCACGCGGGGCCGATATGCGGATGCGCGCGAGCGTCTCCTCGACGAAGGCGACCTCGGCGGCATTCTGCTCGCGGCGTCCTTCGAGGATGGCGATGCGCGCCCGCGAGCGGTCGTCGAACACCGCCTGCTGGCGCGCCTGCCGCAGCTCCGCCTCGGCGACGGCGAGCGCCTGGCGGGCGATCTCGAGCCGTGCCGCGAGCTCGCGCCCGTCGAGCGTGACGAGGAGGTCCCCGGCGGCGACGGCCGCGTTCGGCTCGACGTGAACGGTCTCGACGACGCCGTCGACGGGGGCGGTGACGAGGGCGGCGTCCTCGGCCACGACCTCCGCCGGCGCGAGCACCGACTGGCGCACGGGCAGCGCCAGGATCACGAACGCGGCGAGGGCGGCCGCCGCGGCGACGAGGCCGCGGCGGCGCAGGCGCCCGCGCCGGCCGCGCGCGCCGACGAGCGCCGTCCAGGCATGGGCGTAAGCATCGGCGAGGTGGCCGAGAACCTGGAGCTCCGCCGGCCCGAAGGGCTCCTCGCGCGCCAGCAGCAGCAGCGCCCGGACCTCGCCGCAGCGCACGAGGGGGACGAGTGCGAGCCGGGCGGGAAGATGCGCGCCGAGGAAGCCGATCGTCTCCGTATCCGGCTTGTCGCCCGCCTCCTCCGGCAGCGACGGCAGGTCGACCGCGCGCGGTCCCGCGGCGGCGTCCGTGCGGGCGGCGATGCGCTTCAGCAGGCCGGCGAGGCGCCGTGTGAAGGGCGCGTCCGGATCGGGCGTGGCGAGGCCCGACAGCGCTTCGATCCGGCCTGTGTCGGCGCGCAGAAGCGCCGCCTGCCGGTAGGGCACGACGAGATGCGTGTCGTTGACGAGTACGAAGCCGAGCGCCTCCGCGCTCGTGGCGGCGCGGGCGCGCTTCTCGACCTCCAGCAGCGCCGAGAGCGCGACGAGGCGGCGATCGGGCGGGTGGTTCATCCGTCGGGCGGTGCGAGGCGGGCGACGCCGCTCATGCCGGCGACGAGGCCGGGCGTGCCCTGGGGAATGCGGCCGAAGACCTTGACCGACTGGCTGACCGGATCGACCCGCGCGCCGATGCGGGCGATCTCGGCCTCGATCGTCAGGCCGAGCTCGTCGACCACGAGCGCAAAGCTCTGGCCCGGCGCGAGCCAGCGCAGCCAGCGCGAGGGGACGAGCATCTCCGCCTCGAGCGCCGTGTCGTCCAGGATGGCGAGGAGCTCGGCGCCTTCGCCGACGTATTGATGCTCCTGGGCGCGCCGCTCGACGACACGCCCGTCGAAGGGCGCACGGATCACGCAGCGGTCGACGAAGACCTGCGCCAGCGCCGTCTCGGCCTGAGCTGCGACGAGGGCGGAGCGGGCCTCGTCGACCTCGAGCCGGCTGATCGAGGAGAGCCGGTCGAGCCGCCCGGCGGTCTCGAGACGCCGGCGGGCGGCCTCCTCCTGTGCCGCGGCGCGATCGCGCCGCGCCTCGTGCGCGGCGCAGTCTATGGCGGCGAGGAGATCGCCCTGCGCGAAACGCTCCCCCTCGCGCAGGCCCAGCGTGACGATCTTGCCCGGGATCTCGGTGGAGAGGACCGTGTGGCGTCGCGGCGAGATCTGCGCGCGGATCTCGGTCTCGACGCCGGTCGCGCTCCAGCCGCCCGGCTCGCCGCCTGCCGCGCCGTCCGGCGCGACCAGCGGCGGCGGCGCGTAGAGATCCTGCGCGGCGGCCGGACCGACGACGCGGGAGCCCGGGACGACGAGAAAGCCGGCGGCGAGGAGGCCGAGTGCCGCCGCGAGCGCGCGCGAGGCGAACGGACTGCGGATGACGCGCATGCGAGCCTCCTCGATGCCTCCCCCTCTCACTCCGCGGCGGGGCGCGCCGGGGGAATGGCCGCGTAGACAGCGGCCGGCACGTTCGCCGCCACCGGCACGGGCTGCGCCGGAGGCACGGTCGGCAGCTCGATCCGCCCGGCGTCGATGCGCGCCGCCATCGCGGCGATGGCCGCGGCGAGCGTCTCGAGGTCGCCGTCCTCCACCGTCGTGGGGAGCGGGTCGAGGCCAGCGGCAGCATACACCGATCCGAGCGCGTTCTGAACCTCCGCGAAGGCACGGTTGCGGGAGCGGGTGGCGAGCACGGACGCGGCCTGGGCGCGCACGCGCTCGAGCAGGTTGGAGGCATCCTCCTCCTCGGCGGCGCGCGTCGCCTGGGCGATGCGCTGCTCGACGCGCTCGATCGAGGCCGAGCGATCGTAGAGCCGGTGCGCACGTTGGTAGCGGCGGTAGGCGAGGTTGACCTGCGTGAGGATCGCCATGCGCAGCGCCAGCCGGCGCGTCTCGGCGAGCTCCTGGCGCGCCTCGCCCTCGGCGAGGATGGACGGCACGGCGACGAGCCGCAGCAGGTTCCAGGTCACGGAAACCCCGGCGTCGGCCCAGGAATTGTTGACCAGGAAGTCGTTCGAATCGTAGTTCACGCCGCCGAACAGCGACAGGCCCGGAAGCAGCCGCAGGATCTCCGAGCGCGTCTCCAGCACGACGTTGCGCGCGACGTAGAGCTCCTCCTGGATCTCCGGGCGCTGGACCATCGCCACCGCCTCGAGGTCGTCGAGCCGGTAGGGCAGGCGCGCCGGGCGCGCACGACGCGGCGGAGCCAGCGTGAAGCGGGTACCGGGCTGGAGGTTCATCAGGCCGGCGAGCTGCGCCTTGGCGATCGCGAGCTCGCTTTCGACCACCTCGAGCTGCTGGACGATCTCGAGCAGCGCGCGCTGGAACTGGAGCGTCTCGAGCGGCGGGAGCAGGCGTTCGTCCTCCGCCTGGCGAGCGAAGGACAGCGCCTGGCGCGCCTCCGCGAGGGCCTGCGCCACGCGCGGCTGGAGCTGCTCGGCGGTCACGGCCTCCCAGTAGGCGGCGCGAACCTGGTCGGCGATGTCGATGACGATGCGCCGGCGCTGCTGCTCGGCGGCGAGGAGGCGGTTCGCCTGCGCCTTGGCGCCGTAGTAGCTCAGCCCGAAGTCGAGCGTGCTGAAGGAAGCCTGCAGGTCGGCCGTGCGCAGCACCTCCTCGGTGCTCGTGGACGGCTCGAGCGACTCCCGGCCGGAGAGGATCGACCGGGAGGAGGATGCCTGGACGTTGTCGCGCGTGCGGTAGCCGGCGCGGCCGACGACCTCCGGCAGGAGGTCGACCGTGGCGACGTCGAGCGCCCTGTCTTCGAGTGCCCGCTGCATCAGCGCGACGCGGTGGTCGAGGTTGTACTTGATGGCGCGGGCGAGCGCCTCCTCGAGCGTCACCGGGCCGGAGATCGGCTGCTGCGAGGCGTACATGACGGCGCGGTCCTGCGCCGCCTGCACGATCTGCTCCTCGAGCGAGAGCGGGTTGGGCGTCATCGCGCAGCCGCCCAGGAACAGCGCGAATGCGCCGACCGCACCGAGCGCGCAGGCACGGCGCGAACTCGGCATGGCGCGGGACGAATGGGAGGTGACCATGTGCGCGCGTTTCCCCCTGGGCGGCCCCGTCCGGGCCGCTCCCCTTCACTTCGGCACTGCCGGCAGACGCTACGCGACCCGCCCGGTAGAGCCGACTCAGGCTGCTTCCCTGCCGTTGCGCGAATCTTCCGCCATGTCGCCTGAAGGCTGCCCGGCAGGCAAGATCGCAATCAAGGTGTCCAGAAAATGCTCCCCTTGTGTTGCCCAGGCGCCACGGCTGGCCGCTTTCACCACCTCGCTGAAGGCCGGCTTGCCGACGAGGGGCTGGGTGCCCGGCACCTCGACTGCGGCGGTCACGACCGCGGGCGCGACCTCGAGCGCCCCCTCCCGCTGCGGCGCGGGCGGCTCTCCGTCCCCGGTGGGCGTCTGCCCCGCTGGAGGCGCCTCCTCGGCGGCCTCGACGGCGATCTCGATCGTGGTCGCGGCGGCCTCGCCCGTGGGCAGCGTCGCGGTGATCACGACGTCGAGCTCGCCGGTGAAGCCGGGGGGCGCGTCGATGGTGAAGGTGCCGGTCGCCGGGTCGAACTCGACCCAGACCGGCAGCGGCGAACCGTCCGCCAGCGTCGCGCCGACGAGCACCTGCACGCCGCCGTTCTCCACCACGAAGGTGGCCGGCGGCAGGGTGAAGCTGATCGGGCCCGCGCCGGAACGGGCGACGAACGAGCCGGCGCTCGGCTCGGCGCGGATGGCGAAGCCCGGCGAGTAGCCCGGCCCGCCGTCCGACGGCGCGAGGAAGAAGCTCGGCCGCGGCGCCACCGGCTCGGGCAGCCCGGGCGGCAGGACGATCGGGTCCGAAGGCGGCCCGACCGGCGGGAGGCCCGAGCCGACGCCGCCGAAATCCTCGGCCGGCAACGCCGCCGGCGGCACCGAGGGCGTCGGTGCCGCCGGCGGCGGCAGCGGGACCGGTGGCGGCGGCAGGACCGGCTCCGGCGCCGGCGCGACCACCGGCGGCTCCGTCACCACCGGCGGCACGCCGATGGAGAGCGGCACGACGATCGTCGTGCGCGCGCCCTGCCGGTCGGTGCCCACGATCGTGAAGCTGGTCTCGCTCTGCGTCGTCGGCGTGCCGGATATCGTGCCGGTCGCCGGATCGAAGGCGAGGCCGGGAGGCAGGCCCTCCACCGTGACGGTCACCGCGTCGCCGATGTCCGCGTCCGCGAAGAGGTTCGCCGGGAGCTGGAAGCCGAACGGCTCGGTCGGCGTGCCGACCTGGGCCGGGACGCTGCCGACGACCGCCGGCGCGTCGTTGACGGACGTCGCGACCACGGTCGTCGTCGTGTCGACCACGGCTGCGGCGACGCCGTCCGAGACCGAGACGGTGAAGGCCGTGACCTCGTTCGCCCCGACCGGCACCCGATTCGCCGCGGGCGCGTAGGCGAGCCCCCGCAGCGCCGCCTGGGCGGCCGCCGCGTCCGCGGCGGTGAGGGTGTAGACGCCCCCACCCGCAGCGGTGAAGCCTGTCGAAGCGAGCGATGCCGCGGTGAAGGCGCCCTTCGCGGCGTCATCGAGGGTCACGGTGACGGTGAGCGGCTGGCCCGTGTCCGGGTCGGCCAAAGTCGCACCGGAGAAGGGCGAGATCGTCCCCGTGTCGAGCACGGCCTGCCCGGCGACGAAGCCTCCCGCGGTCGGCGCGTCGTTGACGGCGGTGATGTTCAAGGTGACGCTCGCCTGGGCTGTCAGCGAGCCGCCCGAGCCGCTGTTGCCGCCGTCGTCGATGGCCACGGTCAGGGCGACGGCGCCCTGCGCGTTCGCCGCCGTCGTATAGGACACGAGGCTGTTGGCGATGAAGAGGTTGATGTTCGCGATAGACCCGGTGAGCGTCAGCGTCCCGGTGCCGGCGTTGAGCACGGCGACCCCGCCGGAGCCGACGGCGAGGAACGTGCCGGCCGGCGCGGAGAGCGTGACGGTGACGGGGGCGCCGGCCGCGTCGGGGTCGGCGAAGGAGATGCCCGTGAGCGCCGTCGCCACGTCCTCCGTCACGGCGATGGCGGCCGGCGCGGTGACCGTCGGAGGATCGTTGATCGTCTCGATCGCGACCGTGCGCGTGACGACGTTGCTGTTCGCGTCGCCGTCGTTCACCCGGATGCTCATGGTGCGATCGGCCATGTTCGGCGTGTCGGACGTATTCGCGTAGGTGACGGCGCGCAGGGCCGCCTCCATCTGCGCCAGCGTGGCGGCCCCGCCGGCGCTGGTCAGCGTCAGCGTGCCGGTTCCCGCGTCGAAGCTGCCGGTGATGTTGCCGAACGTGGCCGCGTTCGCCGTGAAGGCGAGGATATCCTGCCCGTTCACGTAGTTGCCGGTGATCTGCACGAGTGCGGTCGCGAAGGTCTCGCCGACGTCGGCGTCGTTGAGCACCAGGGCCGGTGCCACGGCCACGGGCGTCTTGGGAGACCCCCCGCCGCCGGAGAAGGTGGTGGTGCCGGCCCCCGCGGCCAGCACGGGCGCGTCGTTGACGTTGCTCACGGTGACGGCGACGGTGTCGGAGGCGGTGGAGAACGCGGTGCCGAGGCCGTTCGTCGTCGTGTCCGCCGTGCCGCCGTTCGCGCCGCTGGTGCGGTCCCAGGCGCGGAAGGTCAGCGCGTCGGTGATCGTGCCGGCGAAGTTCGCCGCCGGCTGGACGTAGAGCCGCGCGTCGGACTGGAGCAGCAGCGCGGTGCCGGCGGTGACCGCTGGGACCTGCGTCCAGGTCGTGCCGCCGTCGAGCGAGTACCACAGCGTGATCTGCGCGCTCACGGCCGTCACGGCGAGGCCCTGAACGGCGCCGGTGTCGACGTCGGTCATGCCGCCGAGGAGCGTGGAGACGAGCGTGGAGTTCGCCGTCGAGCCGTTCGTCGGCGCGCCGAGATCCTCGGCGATGCCCGTGAGGGCCGGCGAGGCTGTCGCGTCGAGGGTCGGCGCGTCGTTGGCGTTCGTGACGCCGACCGTCTGCGACTGCGCGGTGCTGTTCAGCGCGCCGTCGGTGACGGTGAAGGAGATCACGCGGTCGGCGTTGCCCGCGCCCGTCGCAGGGTTCTGGCTCGTCGTGGAATAGGCGATCGAGCGCAGCGCCGCCTCGTAGTTCGCCAGCGTCGCCGTGCCGGTGAGCGTCAGCACGCCCGCGCCGTTGTACGTGCCGGTGATCCCGTTCTGGTTCGTGAAGCTCAGCACGTCGCCGGCCACGAAATCGGTGATGGTGATGGTCGCGCCCGTGAGGTTCGTGCTGTCGGCATCGAGCAGGGTCAGGTTCGGCGCGACGATCGCCGCCGTGCCGTCCTCCGCGTGCGCCGGCGTCCCGCCGCCGATCGTCACCACCGGGCGCGCGGCGATGGTGATCGAGAAGGTCTGCCCGGTCAGCGGGGTGGAGCCGTTCTCGCCGCCGTCGGCCACGCTGAAGCCGAAGGAATCCGAGGAGCCGCCCCCGCCGCCGTGGAGATACTTGACGAGCGCGTTATCGATGTCCGCCTGGGTGAACGTGGCGTTCAGCCCCAGCGCCTCGCCGCCGTCGACGATGCCGTTCGCATTCGCGTCGCGGAACAGCGTGCCGTTCGTCGGGGCGGTCGTGACCGCAAAGGTCACCCCCGCCCCGCTGTCGTCCGGGTCGCCCTCGTTCAGCATGGCGTTGGTGATCGTCACGATCCCGCCGGTCTCGGTCGAGGCGCCGGTGTTGACGAAGCCGAAGGCGGGGCTCGCCGTCGGCGAATCGTTCTCGGCGGTGACCGTGACGCCGCGGGTCGCCGCGGTGCTCGCGGCGGCGCCGTCGTTCACGACGAAGCTCACCGTGCGAGCCGCCGTCGAGGGGTCCTCCGAGCCGTTGGCGTAGGTCACCGCCCGGAGCGCCGCCGTCCACTGGGCCAGGGTCGCGGTCGCGCCCGCCGAGGTCAGCGTCAGCTCCCCGGTCGCAGGGTTCCACGAGGCGGTGATGTTGCCCATCGTCGCGCCGTCGTTGACGAAGGCCAGCACGTCCTGCCCGATCTGGAAGTTGCCGGTGATCGAGACGGTCGCGGAGGCGAACGTCGTGCTGTCGATGTCCGCGACCGTCAGCCCGGGATCGACCGGCACGCCCGCCGCGTTCTCCGTATAGGCCGCGCTGCCGCCGCTGGTCGTCACGCTGGGCGCGTCGTTGACCGGGGTGATGTCGATCTGGCCGGTGCCGATGGTGATCGTGCCGCCGCCGCCGAGGCCGGTGTTGCCGTTGTCGCGGATCGTCAGCGTGAGGGTGGCCGCGTTGGTCCCCGCGACGTTCGCTGCCGGCGTGTAGAGGAAGAAGTTCGGGGTCGCGAGGTTCCCCTGCACGCTCGCTACGTCGCCGGTCAGCGTGAGGCTGCCGGTCCCCGTTCCCGGCACCGCCGGGAACCCGGGCACCGAGAGCGTGCCGCTCGTCACCGAGATCGTGACGGTGATGGCGGACCCGCCGCTGTCGGCGTCGCCGATAGTGACGCCCGTGAGGTCGAGGAAGCCCGGCGTGTCCTCGGTGAACGTCACGAGCGCCGGCACGCCAGAGCCCGTCGGGTCGTCGTTCAACGCGGTGATCGTTGTTGCGATCGTCGCGGTCGCGGCGGAGATCGCCGTCGCGCCGCCGTTCGTGGTCGTGTCGACGGAGACGCGGGTCTCCGCGCCCGCCGTCGTCGAGAAGCCGCCGCCATAGGTCGAATCGATCGCGCGGATCGTCAGCGCGGGGGGCGAGCCGGCGTAGTTCGCCACGGGCACGAAGCGCACCAGCGTCGTGGGACCGAGCGCGAGCGCCGTCGTGTCGTCGGCGACCGCGCCCACCGCAAACCAGTCGGTACCCCCGTTGGTGGAGTATTGCCACACGCCCTGCGTCACGGCGTTCGCCGTGTTGCCGACGATCGCATAGCCGACCACCGTCCCGTCCACGTCCCCGGCGGTGATGCCGAGCGTGTTCAGCGCCGCGCCCGGCGGGTTCGTCGTATCCTCGTTCACGGCCGCCAGCGTGCCGCCGCCCGTGAGGGTCGGCGCGTCGTTGACGGGCGTGATGTCGATCTGGCCGGTGCCGATGGTGATCGTGCCGCCGCCGCCGAGGCCGGTGTTGCCGTTGTCGCGGATCGTCAGCGTGAGGGTGGCCGCGTTGGTCCCCGCGACGTTCGCTGCCGGCGTGTAGAGGAAGAAGTTCGGGGTCGCGAGGTTCCCCTGCACGCTCGCTACGTCGCCGGTCAGCGTGAGGCTGCCGGTCCCCGTTCCCGGCACCGCCGGGAACCCCGGGACCGACAGCGTGCCGCTCGTAACCGAGATCGTGACAGTGATGGCGGCCCCGCCGCTGTCGACGTCTCCGATTGTGACGCCCGTGAGGTCGAGGAAGCCCGGCGTGTCCTCCGTGAACGTCACGAGCGCCGGCACACCAGAGCCCGTCGGGTCGTCGTTCACCGCGCTGATGTTCACGTTCACCGTGCCGAGCGCGATGTCGGTCCCGCCGCCCGTGCCGGTATTGCCGCCGTCGTTGGCGGTGAGGGTGAGCGTCGCCGCGGGCGCGCCGTTGGCGTTCAAGGCCGGGGTGTAGGTGATTGCGCTCGTGTCGTTCAGGTACGCGTCGATCGCCGACGCCGTGCCGGACAGGGTGAGCGTGCCGGTGCCGGAGCCGCCGATGACGACGCCGCCCCCGTTCGCCGCGGCGAGCGTGCCGGCGCTCGCGGCGATGGTCAGCGTCACGGATCCGCCGCCCGAATCGACGTCGCCGAACGTGATGGCGGAGAGGTCGAGCGCCGCCGGCGTGTCCTCGACGAAGCTCACGCTCGCCGGGATCCCCGTCGCGGTCGGCGCGTCGTTCACCCCGACCACCGTCACAGTCGCGGCGACGGAGAGCGCGGCCGTGTCGACGCCACCGCTCGCCGTGCCGCCGCTGTCGCGGATCTGCGTGATCGTGGCGACGCGACCGGCCGCGGTCGGGTTTTCGCTCGTGTTGCGGTAGGCGAGGCCGTCGACCAGCGTCTGCGCGGCCGCGGTCGTCAGCCCGGCGCCGGCGAACGAGACGGTCGCCGTCGAGCCCGTCACGCTCACGGTCACGGTCAGGCCGTTGGTCGCGGTGAGCACCGAGTTGCCGTTCGTCAGCGCCACGTCGCTGCCGTCGATGCGCAGGATCTCGCTCGCGCCGTCGGTGACGTTGGTGATCGTGAGGGTGAGGCCGGTGATGGTCTGCCCGGCCTCGACGGTCGAGATCGTGACGCCCGAGAACAGGTCCGCGCCCGGGGCGGCGTCGCCCTCGGTGAAGGTGGGGGTGCCGCCGGTGGCCGTGAGGACGGGCGCGTCGTTCGACGGCGTGATCGACACCGTCGTCGTCGACGTCGACGAGCCGGTCGCGTCCGACACCTGCACGTTGATCGTGCGCGCGGTCGTGTTCGGGGCGTCGGAATTGTTCTGGTAGCGCACCGCGGCGAGCGCGGCCTCCATCTGATCGTTGGTCGCGCCGCCCGCGTTGGTGATGGTGATCTGCGTCGCGCTGTTGAGCGTGAAGCTCACGTTCGCGAACGTGCCGGACAGGAAGATCCGCTCGCCCGCGTCGCCCTGGCCGTTCGTCAGGTTGACCACGATCTGCGTGATCGGATCGCCTTCGTCGTCGGTGATGTTCGGGTTGTTCGCGATCGGCACGCCGTCCGTCGGGCCGGTTCCCTGATGGGTGCCTTCGACGAAGCTCGTTGCGTAGCCCGTCCCGCCGGAAACGTTGTCCAGGTCCAGCACGGGAGCTTGGTTCAGGACGCGGAATTCATAGGCGCCGATGTCGACCGTGCCGTTGAAAATGCGCGCGTTGCCGGCCAAGTCCAGCGTACCGCTCGCCTGCGCGTTGCTACCCTGATCGATGGCATCCGTCTCTGCCGCAGCGAGGGTGTAGTCGTCGCCCGCTTGATTGGTGAAGGTCACGCTTCCCACGAGCAGATTGTTGCTACCGCCAGCGGCCGCCTGTTGCAGAATCGAGTTGTAGGCGTTGTAGACGGTTCCGCTCGACGCGGTGACGTTCGTGATCGAGTTGTCCGCGAAAGTGACGTTTCGTAACGTGATGGATGCGGAGGCGCCGAAACCTTCGATGATCTGCGCTCCGACACTGTGGTCGTAGAAGAGCGAGTTCGTCACGACGATCGTCGCGTTCTGGTTCATTCCGATCGCCGCGGCCCCGCCGCTCTGCTGGTTACCCTGAAAGATCGACCTGTCGACGTTGATGGTGTTACCGCTGCCGACGGCGATCGCACCTCCCGTGGCGCCGCCCGCGTTGGTGGAAACGACATTTCGGAATTCCGACGCCGTGACGTTCACGGTGAGCACCGCGGTGCTGCGGCCGAGTGCGATCGCCGCGCCGTCGAGCGTGCTCGTGATCCCCTGGAAGCGTAGGCCGGTTATGTTGACGGTCGCATTCGGGACGGCGTCGATGTTGAAATCGAGCGCGCCGTCGGCGTTCGAATTGGTGTCGACCAGCGTGATATCGGCAATACCATCGTTGTTCCGGTCGCCCTGGATATCCACGGCGCTCGTGATCTCGATGAAGTCCTCGAGCTCGATCGTGTAGTCGCCGTTGAACACGATCGTGTCGCTGCCGGCGCCGTTCGCGTTCGCGTCGAGGATGGCCTGGCGGAAGCTGCCGGCGCCGCTGTCGGCGTTGTTCGTCACCGTGAACGTCGCGAGCTCGCCGCCGAACGCCGCGAGCGCACCTTCCCCGAACAGCGCGACGGCGTCCGACGCCTCGATGCCACCGGTGCGGTATTCGAGAGTCCAGTCGGACGAGGCCGTCGATCCGGTGTCGTTCGTGGACGCCGCGATGTCGGCCCCGGTCAAGGTTGCCAGGCGATCGACGAATTGCGTCCCGTACTCGCCCTTGGCGACGTCGCAGCCCCAGAAGACGATGTCCCCGCCCTCGCCGAGCGCAGCGCCGATGACGGCCAGCTCGGCGGCATAGCGATCCAGCGACCCTTCGTACAGGAGCGCCGTCCCGAGACGAACCTGTCCGTCCCAGCCGTGGCTCACGACGTGGACCTCGGCGAGTCCCGTGCGACCGCGCAACGCGTCCGCCATCTGCTCCACGCCGTCGCGGGCCGGGTCCAGGATCACGATCTCCGCGCCGGGATCCACGTCCTGCAGGAGGGTTTCGTGGTCCTCCACGGCCCCATCGACGAAGACGATCTTGACCGGGGGAGCGGCGTGGCTCTCGGTCCGGACGGTGTCGGGCGTGTCGCCGTCCACCGCGTCCGCATAGGTCGCAGCGCCCGCGGCATCGAACATGATGCGCGGCTCCAGCGCCAGCGTCAGGGGCGCGCGGGTCCACGGATCGCGATGCTTCCAGGCCATGGCCGATTCTCCGTCGTCGGGCTGCGACAGGCGACATTGCTCCGAAACCGCCGTCTTGCAAAGTGGCCCCACCGCAACAGCCGCTGGCAAACTGAAGAGATCTTAACCGAGGCGCCTAAAGGGCCACGCAATCCCGCGCGGCGCCCCGCATATGGTTAACAACTCGGTTGGCATCGATCTCCGGTCGTGTTCCCCTCCGGCAAGCCCGCGTTCTGCGAATCAGCGCACGGCCATCCCGGCGCGCGCGGGCCTGAGCAAGGAGGGGCGGACATGGAAACCTACATCGCGACGATCCTGATCTGGGCGCCGAACTTCGCGCCGCGGGCCTGGGCCTATTGTGCCGGGCAGCTGATGGCTATCTCGCAGAACACGGCACTGTTCTCGCTGCTGGGCACGACCTACGGCGGCGACGGGCAGACCACCTTCGGCCTGCCGGACCTGCGCTCGCGGGTGCCGATCGGCGCCGGCATGGGGCAGGGCCCCGGGCTCTCCGATTACCGGCTCGGCGTCAAGGGCGGCGTGGAACGGGTGACGCTGACCCAGATCGACATGCCGATGCACAGCCATTCGGCGCAGGGCGAGGTCGTCGTCTACAACACTCCCGGAACGGAGCATGACGCGCAGCCCGGCAGCGTTCTCGCCTCCGGCGTCTACTCCGACGGGCGCGACACCTTCCCGGTGACGAACTACGCACAGGCCGCGGGCGCCCGGGTGACGCTCGCGCAGCAGAGCGTCAGCGTGCAGGTCGGCAACGCCGGCGGCAGCCAGTCGCACGAGAACCGCATGCCGTTCGAGGGGCTGAGCTTCATCATCGCGCTCTACGGCATCTTCCCCTCGCGGGGCTGATCGGCACACCCGTGACGCGCCGAGCGCTCGGGGCGTCACGCTTCACCTAACGGTAACCATGAAGCTATTCTACGCCTGATAGTCATCTCCCGGTAAGCTGCACCGTGGTCCTCTCCGCTCGCGCCCGCCGCACCGGCAACCTCAGCCGGCACCGCGGCCCGCAGCCTACCTGGAGGGGACGATGGACTACTATATCGGGACGGTTCTGATCTGGGCGCCGAACTTCGCGCCGCAGCAATTCGCCTATTGCGCGGGGCAGACGCTCAGCATCGCGCAGAACACGGCGCTGTTCAGCCTCATCGGCACGACCTACGGAGGCAACGGCTCCACCACCTTCATGCTGCCGGATCTGCGCTCTCGCGTCCCCGTGGGCGGCGGCATGGGCCCGGGGAACGGCCTGAGCACCTACCCGCTCGGCGCCATGTCGGGCACCGAGACGGTGACGCTCATCACGAGCCAGATGCCCACTCACGATCACGCCGCCACCGGCGAGATCGTGGCACGCGCCATGCCGGGCACCGACGCGAACCCGATCTCCGGGGGCTACCTGGGCATCGGCGAGGCGGAGATCGGCCGCGACAACGGCGCGGCCAAGATCTACACGACGACGGCGGGCGGCAACGTCACCCTCGCCCAGGGCAGCGTCGCGGTCCAGACCGCCGTCAACGGCGGCAGCCAGCCGCACGAGAACCGTCAGCCCTTCCTCGGCATCTCCTTCATCATCTGCCTCCAGGGCATCTTCCCGCCGCGTCCGTGACGAGGCGCACGAGCCCGGGCCGGCCCTGGAGCCGCCCGCGTGAGGTCGCCGGCCCCGGAGCGGTGCGTGCTCCGCCCCGGGACGCCGACATGGGTCTGCCCACGCATCGCTGCGCCGCAGCCGACGAGGAGAGCCATCGTGGCCGGGTTCATCGACGACTTGTCGACGCTCCACGTCACTCGTTGCGGCCTCGCCCACGAGGGCCGCGCCGACCGCGCCTTCTGCCATCGGGCCGCGCGGGCGGACAACCTGGCCTGCGCGCACACGACCGCACGCTGGCGCCTGAAGGCCGCGCTCGACGCCCGCGCGGCGGCCTTCGTCCCGGGCGCCGCGGACGCGCTGGCACGCTGGCATGCGCTCGACCTCGCCGTCGGCCGCGCCGATCACGACCGCACCCGCGCAGAGGCGGCCGGAGACCGAGCCGCCGTCGCCGCCGCCGTCGCCGCGCACGACGCGGCCGCCGGCGCACTCGCCGCGCTGCTGGCGGACGCGCGCGGTGAGGTCGCCGATGCGGCGAGCGGGTCGGCTTCGGGTTCCTAGTCTCTCGGCCGTCGGCCGCGGATCTGCGATTCGCCTCCGTCCTCCGTCCTCGACTGCGGAGGGGTGGCGGTTGGGGCTGCCCTATCCGCGCCCCCAGGGCGTCTCCTCCACCGGCGTCAGCGGCCCCGCGCCCTCGAACCAGGAGGCGAGGTTGTCGACGACGAGCCGGCCCATCGCCTCGCGGGTGTGCACCGAGGCGGAGCCGACGTGCGGGAGCAGCACGACGTCGTCGCGGGCGAGGAGCCCATCGGGGACGTTCGGCTCGTCCTCGAACACGTCGAGGCCCGCCGAGAGGATCGTCCCCGCCTCGAGCGCGGCGACGAGCGCCGCCTCGTCCACCACCGATCCGCGCCCGACGTTGATCAGGACGCCGGCGGGGCCGAGCGCCTCCAGCACCGGCGTCGAGACCAGGTGGCGCGTACCCGCGCCGCCCGGCGCGACGCAGATCAGCGTGTCGACGGCGCGCGCCATCTCGAGGAGGCTGTCGTAATGCCGGTGCGTCACGCCCTCCTGGCGCCGGCGGCCGTGATAGACCACCGTCACGCCGAAGGCGTCGAGGCGGCGCGCGATCGCCTTGCCGATGCGGCCGTAGCCGAGGATGCCCACCGTGCGCGTGCGCAGCGTCGGCGAGAGCGGGAACGGCCCCTCAGCCTTCCAGCGCCCGGCGCGCAGATACCGCTCCGCCTGCGGCAGGCGACGCAGGGTGGCGAGCAGGAGGCCGATCGTGAGGTCCGCCACCTCCTCGGTGAGGACGTCGGGCGTGTTGGTGACGACCACGCCCCGGCGCGCGGCGGCCGCCGCGTCCACGTGGTCGTAGCCGACCCCGAAGCTCGCCACGATCTCGAGCGCGGGCAGCCGCGCCATCAGCGCGTCGTCGATCGCGTGGTGCGCCCCCGCCGCGATGCCGCGCACCCGGGCGCCGTGCACCGCGAGCCAGCCGTCGCGATCCGCCTCGTCCCACAGCCGCACCAGGCGAAAGCGCTCGGAGAGCCGCTCCACGACGAGCGGCATCATCCGGGCGGGCATCAGGATCAGGGGCTTTTCCATCGCGGCCTCGCGAGCAGGGATCGGTCCGCGAGACTAGGCGATCGGGGCGCCCGTGGGGAAGCCGCACGGGCGCCGGATGCGCGGCCTCACGCCAGCACGCTCAAGCCAGCACGCCGTGGCAGTGCTTGAACTTCTTGCCGGAGCCGCAGGGGCAGGCCTCGTTGCGGCCGACCTTGCCCCAGGTGGCGGGATCGTTCGGGTCGCGGTTCTCCGGCGCGACGAGGCCGACCGGGACGCCCGCACCCGCCGCCCCCGCGGCGCCCGGAGAGCCGAGGCCCGTCGAGCCGCCGGTCGCCAGCTCGTCCTCGCCGGTGACGGGATCGGCGTGGTGCGCCTCCATCTCCGGCAGCTTCGGCTCGGGCGGGCGCTGGTAGACGACCTCGATGCGCATGAGCTGGGAGGTGACCACCTCGCGCAGGCGCGCGATCAGCGCCTCGAACAGCTGGAAGGCCTCGGACTTGTACTCGTTCAGCGGGTCGCGCTGGGCCATGCCGCGCCAGCCGATGACCTGGCGCAGGTGCTCCAACGTGACGATGTGCTCGCGCCAGAGCTGGTCGAGCGACTGGAGCAGCACCTGCTTCTCGACGTAGGTCATCACCTCCGAGGTGTTCTTCTCGATCCGCGCCGCGTAGGCGCCGTCGGCCTCCTTGAGGAGCCGCTCGCGCATCTCCTCGTCGGCGATGCCCTCCTCCTTCGCCCAGTCGATCACCGGCAGGTCGAGGTTGAGAAGGCGGCGAACCTCCTTGTCGAGGCCGTCCGTGTCCCACTGCTCGGGATAGGCGTCGGCGGGGATGTGGCGGGCGACGACGTCCTCGACGACGCTCTCGCGCATCTCGTCGATCGTCTCGCGCACCGAGGCCTCGCCCATGAACTCGCGGCGCTGCTCGAAGACGACCTTGCGCTGGTCGTTCATGACGTTGTCGTACTTGAGGATGTTCTTGCGGATGTCGAAGTTGCGCGCCTCGACCTTGGACTGCGCCTTCTCGATGGCCTTGTTGATCCAGGGGTGGACGATCGCCTCGCCCTCCTGCAGGCCGAGCTTGGTCAGCATGCCGTCCATGCGGTCCGACCCGAAGATACGCATCAGGTCGTCCTGGAGCGACAGGAAGAACTTCGAGCGGCCCGGGTCGCCCTGGCGGCCGGAGCGGCCGCGCAGCTGGTTGTCGATGCGCCGGGACTCGTGGCGCTCGGTGCCCATGACGTAGAGGCCGCCGGCGGCCAGCGCGCGCTGCTTGAAGGCCGCGACCTCCTCGCGGATCGCCGCCTCGCGCGCGGCGCGCTCCTCGCCCTCGGGCAGGTCCGCGAGCTCGAAGCCGATGCGCATGTCGGCGTTGCCACCGAGCTGGATGTCCGTGCCGCGGCCGGCCATGTTGGTCGCGATCGTGATCGCGCCCGGCACGCCGGCCTGGGCGACGATGAAGGCCTCCTGCTCGTGGAAGCGGGCGTTGAGCACGGCGAAGGTCTTCGGCGCGGTGGCGGCGCGGGCCGCCTCGAACAGCGGGGAGAGCGCCTTGGGGTCGGCGAAGTCGATCTGCGTGAAGCCGGCCTTCTTCAGCTGGGCGGCGAGCATCTCGGACTTCTCGATCGAGGTCGTGCCGACCAGCGTCGGCTGGCCCTTGGCCGAGGCCTCCTCGATGTCGCGGATGATCGCCTCGTACTTCTCGAGCACGGTGCGATAGACCTCGTCGTCCTCGTCGAGGCGGCAGACGGGCCGGTTGGTGGGGATCTCGACGACGTCGAGGTTGTAGATCTCGGCGAACTCGTCCGCCTCCGTGGAGGCCGTGCCGGTCATGCCGGCGAGCTTGGAATAGAGCCGGAAGTAGTTCTGGAACGTGATCGAGGCGAGCGTCTGGTTCTCGGGCTGGATCTTGACGCCTTCCTTGGCCTCGAGCGCCTGGTGCAGGCCCTCCGAGTAGCGCCGGCCGGGCATCATGCGGCCGGTGAACTCGTCGATGATCACCACCTCGCCATTGCGGACGATGTAGTCCTTGTCGCGGGTGAAGAGCTTGTGGGCGCGCAGGGCCTGGTTCATGTGGTGGACGAGCGTGGCGTTCTGCGCGTCGTAGAGATCCTCGCTCTTGAGCAGCTCGTGCGCGCGCAGGACCTCCTCCATCTTCTCCGTGCCCGCCTCGGAGAGCGAGACCGCGCGCTGCTTCTCGTCGAGGTCGTAGTGCTCCGGGGTCAGCTGCGGGATCAGCTTGTCCACCGCCTGGTAGAGCTCCGAGCGGTCGTCGAGCGGGCCGGAGATGATGAGCGGCGTGCGCGCCTCGTCGACGAGGATGGAGTCGACCTCGTCGACGATGGCGTAGACGTGGCCACGCTGCACCATCTGGCCGAAGTCGTACTTCATGTTGTCGCGCAGGTAGTCGAAGCCGTACTCGTTGTTCGTGCCGTAGGTGATGTCGCAGGCGTAGGCGGCCTTGCGCTCGACGTCGTCGAGCCCGTGCACGATCACGCCCACCGAGAGCCCGAGGAAGCGGTAGATCCGGCCCATCCACTCGGAGTCGCGCCGGGCGAGGTAGTCGTTCACGGTGACGACGTGCACGCCCTTGCCGGCGAGCGCGTTGAGGTAGACCGCGAGCGTCGCCACCAGCGTCTTGCCCTCGCCGGTCTTCATCTCGGCGATCGAGCCCTCGTGCAGCACCATGCCGCCGATCAGCTGCACGTCGAAGGGCCGCAGCCCCAGCACCCGCTTGGCGCCCTCGCGCACCGTGGCGAAGGCGGGCACCAGCACGTCGTCGAGGCTCTCCCCCTTGGCGACCCGCGCCTTGAGATCCTCCGTGCGCGCCCGGAGCGCGTCGTCGGACAGGGACTCCAGCTCCTTCTCCAGGTCGTTGATCGCCTGGACACGGGAGGCATACGACTTCAGCCGGCGGTCGTTGGCCGAGCCGAAGAGCTTCTTCGCGAGTGCGCCGAACATGGGGTCCTGTCGTCTCAGTGGGTCGTCGGATGCGGCGGGTGCGCGCTATATAGACCTAATCATCGAGGAGCGCATCCGAAAGGAGCGGGGGCGATCACGCGCGGGTGAGGAGGCACCGGACGGCGGGCGCGCGCCCCCGCACGGCTTGCATTGCACCGCCCGATGGGCCAGACCTTCGACGAGATCCCGTCGATACGGGGGCGCGTCCGGCGCCCCACGCGTCGCGCCCAGAGACGCCCCCAGAGGACACGCATGCCGTCGAACGCCCTTCTCCCCCGCCTCGCCCTCGCGCTCCTCGTCGGCACCGCGATCCCCGCGGCCGCGCTGGCGCAGGACAATGCCGCGCCCGCCGCCGAAACCGCCGCCGCCGAGCCCGCGCCGGTCGATCCGGCGACCGTCGTCGCCACCGTGAACGGCATCGAGATCACCGAGGGCGACATCGCGCTCGCGGCGCAGGACCCGGCTCTGCCGCTGCCAGGGATGAACGACGCGCAGCGCCGCGAGACGCTGATCAACTACCTCGTCAACCTCGAGCTCGCCGCCCGGGCGGCCGAGGAGGCCGGCATCGGCGCGAGCGAGACGTTCGAGCGGCGCCTCGCCTACCAGCGCGACAAGCTGCTGCTCGAGTCGCTGCTCGAGGACACGATCGACGCCGCCGTCACCGAGGAGGCCGCCCGCGCCGTCTACGACGAGATGGTGGCCGAGGTGGAGCCCGAGCAGGAGGTGCGCGCGCGTCACATCCTGGTGGAGACGCAGGAGGAGGCGCAGGCCGTCGTCGACCGCGTCGCCGCCGGAGACTCCTTCGAGGAGATCGCCACCGACCTCTCCACCGACCGCGGCTCCGCCACACGCGGTGGGGATCTCGGCTTCTTCACGCGCGGCCAGATGGTCGCCCCCTTCGCCGAGGCGGCCTTCGCGCTCGAGCCGGGCGCGGTCTCGCAGCCGGTGCAGAGCCAGTTCGGCTGGCACGTCATCAAGGTCGAGGAGCGCCGCGCGCGGCCGACGCCGAGCTTCGAGGAGATGCGCGAGCAGATCGACACCTTCCTCGCCAGGCAGGCGCAGCAGGCGCTGCTCCTGTCCCTGCGCGAGGGCGTCGAGATCGCGCGCCCCGACGAAGCCGGCGAGGGCGAGACGCCCGCGCCCGCGCAGCAGTGACGCGGCGCGCCCGGCGGCGCATGCGTCGGCGGGCGCCGGCTCACTCGCGGCGCATCACGCGGTCGACGAGGATGTCCGACACGAGGCCCGGCTTGAACTCCCGGGTGAGGGCGTCGGGATCGTAGCGGGTCTCGACCCACTCCTCGAACGTGAGCCCCCGCGCCTCGCCCTCGTCGCGCCAGCGCTCGAAGAAGGCGTCGAGGATGCCTGTCTTGGCGAAGCGGAAGTGGCCGTAGCGCAGCGAGAGCTGCCGCAAAGCCTCGTCGGCGCTGCGGCCCTCGTGGACGACGAGGTAGAGCGCCGACATGAAGCCGGCGCGGTCCGCCCCCGATTTGCAATGAACGAGCGCCGGATACTGGAGCTCCTCGAAAAAGGCGCGGGCGCGCAGCAGCGTCTCCTTGTCGGGCGCCGCGCGCGAGCGCACCACGAAGTCGACGAGCGTCAGGCCGAGCGCCTCGCAGCTCTCCTTCTGCAATTGCCACGAGCCGTGCTCGCGCCCGCCGCGCAGGTAGACGACCGTGCGCAGACCTTCGTCGCGCAGGCGTGCGAGCTGGTGCGGCGCCGGCTGCGCCGCGCGCCAAAGCTCGCCGGAGACCCGGTGCAGGTTCAGGTAGGCGAAGCGGAAGACGCCGTGGTCGGCGAGCGCCATGTGCGTCCAGGCGCGCAGACGGCCGAAGGCGCCCTCGATCGGGCGATCCCAGCGCGCGATGCGGGCGAGCCGGCGGCTCATGCGGCTCTCGGGGCTGCGGAAGCGGTTGAGCACTCGGTCGTTTCCTCGGCCGCTCTCGCCGCGGCGGCTGTCGTCGCTGCCGAGTAGCAGCGGCGGCGGGTCCGGGCAAGCGCCCGATCGCGGCGGGCGTCAACGCACCACGACGATGCGCTCCGCCGCCCGGGTCAGCCCCGTGTAGAGCCAGCGCGCGCGGTGCTCACGGAAGGCGAAGCTCTCGTCGAACAGCACCACGTCGTCCCACTGCGAGCCCTGCGCCTTGTGGACGGTGAGCGCGTAGCCGTATGTGAGCTCGTCGTGCTGCCGGCGCAAGGCGTAGGGCAGATCCTCGTCGCCGCCCTCGAAGAAGGCGGTGGGGACCTCGACCTTGACCGTCTGGCGCGGGTTCTCCTCGGCGGCGACGCGCATGGCGACGAGGCCGCGGTTGGGCCAATGCTTCGCCTCCGTCACGGTCCACAGCCCGCCGTTGAGGAGGCCCTTGCTCTTGTCGTTGCGCAGGCACACGAGCTTCTCGTCCGCCGCGGGATAGGGGTCGCGCAGGCCCTTGAGCTCTCGGATCCGCCCGTTGTAGAGGCGCCGCGTCTTGTTCATGCCGACCAGCACCTGGTTCGCCGCCTGCACCATCCCGGCGTCGACGTCGCGGCGGTGGATCACGCGGCTCTCGCCCCAGGTGCCGTAGTCGAGCCGCCCGCCCTCGCGGATCAGCATCGACAGGTGGACGATCGGGTTGTCCGCCGCCTGGCGGTGGACTTCGGTGAGCATGACGTCGGGCTCGGCGTCGGTGAAGAAGCCCCCGCCCTTCACCGGCGGCAGCTGTGCCGGGTCACCGAGCACCAGCACCGGCTTGCCGAAGGTGAGGAGGTCGCGGCCGAGCTCCTCGTCCACCATCGAGCATTCGTCGATGACGATGAGATCCGCCTTGGCGGCGGGCCCCGAGCGGTTGAGCGTGAAGGAGGGCCCCTCCTCCTCGTCCCCGCGTGAGCGGTAGATCATGGCGTGGATGGTGGAGGCGTCCGTGCAGCCCTTGGCGCGCATCACGGACGCCGCCTTGCCGGTGAAGGCGCCGAAGGCGACCTCACCGTCGATCCCCTCGGCGAGGTGGCGCGCGAGCGTGGTCTTGCCCGTGCCGGCGAAGCCGAACAGGCGGAACACCTGCGGCTCGCCCGCCTTCAGCCAGGCGCCGACGGCGGCGAGCGCCGCCTCCTGCTGTCCCGACCACGCCATCTCACGCCCCCCGCGGCCGCGGCGCGCGCGCCGTCTCGGCGCGCAGGTTGACGAGGATCCCCGCGACGATGATCCCTGCGCCGACGAAGACGAACGGGTCGAGCGGCTCGGCGTAGAGCACGAGGCCCACGACGGCGATCAGGGGAATGCGCAGGAAGTCGAGCGGCACGACCATGATGGCGTCTCCGTTGCGGTAGGCGTTGGTGAGGCACCAATGGGCCGAGAAGCCGCAGATCGCCAGGGCCGCGAGCGGCAGGACGGGCGCCTCCGCGAGCCTGGCGAGATAGCCCTCGCCCGCGCCGGCGAGGTTGAGCGGCAATTGCATCGCGTTCATCCAGAGCATGATCGAGGCCGTCGTCTCGGTGCGCGTGAGGCTCTTCGTGGCGATGGCGGTGAGCGCGAAGGCGAAGGCGGCGAACAGCACGAGGAGCGCCGGCCAGCCGACCTCACCCGCCCCCGGGCGGACGATCACGAGAACCCCGAGGAAGCCGAGCCCGATCGCCAGAGCCCGCGTGCGCGTCAGCCGCTCTCCGAGCAGCAGCACGGCGAGCAGCGCGGTGAGCGCGGGGGCCGTGAACTCCACCGCGAAGACGACGGCGAGCGGCAGGAGCGTGACGCCCACGGTCCAGGCGTACTGGCCGGCGAAGTGCACGACGTTGCGCTGGGCGTGCCGCCCCAGCCGCCGGGCGGAGAGGCTCGCGCGCATGCGGGGCACGAGCAGCGCCGCGACGAGGATGCCGAGGAGCCCCGCCGCGTTGCGGAAGGCGAGCATCTCGAATACCGACAGCGCGCCCGAAAGCTCGCGCACGGCAACCGCGATGGCCGAGAAGGAGACGAGCGCCCCGGCCATCCAGAGCACCACGATCGTGACGTTGCGCGGAGCCATGCGCCTGCAGCCGAACGTATGGGGAACGGCGTCATAGCGCGGATCGCGGCGCGGCGATAGCCCAAATCGGCGCGGCCCGCATCGTCGGGACGATCGGCGCGGCGTTAACCAGTCGTTCACCGTCCGCTGGGAAATTCCTGCCTACCGGGTCCGGCACGAGCCGCCCGGCCGGTGGACGAATTCCAGGGGCGTGTTTCGCGTGAACCAGACGATGGAGATCCTCACCCGGCTCGGCCCGGCGCGCCTCGCGGTGATGGGCGCGGTGACGCTGGCGCTCGTGGGCTTCTTCGCCTTCGTGATCATGCGCATGTCGCAGCCGGACATGGGCGTGCTCTACGCCGATCTCTCGATGGCGGACGCCGGTGCCGTGGTGCGCGAGCTCGAGGCCCGCGGCGTGCGCTACGAGACCCGCGGCGACGGCGTGATCCTCGCCGCGCGGGCGGATCTCGCACGGCTTCGCATGGAGCTCGCGTCCGACGGCCTGCCCGCCGGCACCGGCGTCGGCTACGAGATCTTCGACCGGGGTGATTCGTTCTCCTCCACGAGCTTCGTGCAGAACATCAACCAGCTGCGGGCGCTCGAGGGCGAGCTGTCGCGCACCATCGCCTCGCTCGCGCGGGTCGAGGCGGCGCGGGTGCATCTCGCCATTCCCGAGCGCCGCCTGTTCGAGCGCGACCGCGAGGATCCGCGCGCCTCGATCGTGCTGCGGGTGCGCGGCGAGCTCGACCAGGCCCAGGTGCGCGCCGTGCGCCACCTGGTCGCGACCGCCGTCGAGGGCCTGCGCCCGGACCGCATCTCCATCGTCGACGAGAGCGGCCGGCTCCTCGCCGACGGCGCAACCGCCGGCGATTCGATGGCCGCCGCCGCCGCGGACGAGACCCGCATCGGCTTCGAGAATCGGCTGCGCGCCCAGGTCGAGGACATCGTGGCGGGCATCGTCGGGCGCGGGCGCACGCGCGTCCAGGTCGCCGCCGAGTTCGACACGAATCGCGTCGAGGCGCGCTCGGAGACCTTCGATCCCAACGGCCAGGTCGCGCGTTCCATGCAGACCCGCACCGACAACGCCGTCTCGACCCAGGGCGACGCCGGGGTGACCGTCGGCAACGAGCTGCCGGGCGCGGGCGGCGACCAGGCGGGCGCCGGCATGCGCGACCAGCAGGAGACGACCGAAGAGACGATCAACTACGAGATCTCCCGCTCGACCCGCGTCGAGATGCTGGAGGGCCCGCGGCTCTCGCGGCTCTCCGTCGCCGTCCTCGTCGACGGCGCCTACGCGACCGGGCCGGACGGCACCGTCGCCTACGAGCCGCGCACCGCAGAGGAGCTGCAGCGCATCGAGGCGCTGGTGCGCACGGCGATCGGATTCGACGCCGATCGCGGTGATCAGATCGAGGTGGTCAACCTGCGCTTCGCCGAGGGGCCGCAGCCGGAGCTCCTGCCCGAGGAACCGACCCTCGTCGAGAGCCTTCTCAACCCGACCCGCGAGGACGTGCTGCGCGCCATCGAGCTCGCCGTGCTCTTCCTGCTCACCCTCGTCGTCGTCTTCACCGTTCTGCGGCCGATGCTGCGGGCGTTCACCGCCTCCCCCGTCCTGGTGACCGCCGGCGCCGGCGGGGGCGACGTGGCGGCGATCGCCGGCGGCGAAGGGGGTGGCGGCGGCGGCGGCAAGGCGGCGCTTCCGGCGCGGTCGGACGCGACCTCGCAGATGATCGAGATGGCCAAGGTGAACGGGCAGGTGCAGCAGGAATCGCTCGAGCGCGTCGCCGACCTCGTCAAGCAGAGCCCGACCGAAACCGTGTCGGTGATGCGCCAGTGGATCCACGAGAGAGGCTGAGATGAGCGGCAGCTTCGTCTTCGACCGCGACTTCTCCCGCCCCAAGGGCACCCCCTCGCCGAAAGCCGAGGCGGCGCTCGCGCAGGCGGAGGCGCGCGGCCACGCCCGCGGCCTCGCCGAGGGCCGCGCGGCGGCGCAGGCGGAGGCCGACGCGACCCAGCGCGAGACGCTCGCGCGCATCGCCGAGGCCTCCCGCGCGCTCCTCGCCGACGCCGACGCCCGCGGGCGGGCGCTCGAGACGGAGGCCATCGCCTTCGCCGAGACCCTGGCGCGCACGCTCGCCGGCGCGGCCCTCGACCGCTTTCCGCTCGACACGATCATGGAGGCGGCGCGCGAGGCCTTCGCGCACCTGCGCGGCGTGCCGCACCTCGTCGTGCGCGTCGAGGAGAGCCTCGTCGACGACGTCGAGCGCATGATCAAGGGGCTCGCCCGCGAGCGCGGCTTCGAGGGCCGGCTCGTCGTCATCGGCGAGGCCGACATCGCGCGCGGCGACGCGCGCTTCGAATGGGCAGACGGCGGCGTGGTGCGCGACGGCGCCGCGCTCGCCGCCGAGATCGCCGGCAAGCTCACGGGTGCGGACGGCCCCGCCCCACACGACGACATCCCGACCAACGCCACACCCGGAGCCCCGACGCGATGAGCGACGAGTTCACCCTGCCCCAGCTCGACGACGAGGACATCGGCTTCGACCCGCAGGCGGCGCTGCCGGCGGACTCGACCCGCGACGGGCCCGTGATCCAGCGCACGGCCGCCGATCTCGAGCAGATCTTCGACGTGCCCGTCGCCGTCTCCGCCGTGCTCGGGCGCGCGCGCATGCCCGTGGGCGATCTCCTGAAGATCGCGCCGGGCGCCGTGCTCGAGCTCGACCGCAAGGTCGGCGAGGCGGTGGACATCTTCGTCAACAATCGCCTCGTCGCCCGCGGCGAGGTGGTGCTCGTCGAGGATCGCCTCGGCATCACGATGACCGAGATCATCAAGAGCGACCATTAAGGAGCCGGATCATGCGCCTTCTCATCATCGGACGCCTGGACGGCGAGCTGACCACCGCCTCTCGGATCGCCATGAGCCGCGGCGCCGCCGTCGTTCAGGCGGACGACCTCGACCAGGGGCTCGCGGTGCTGCGCGCCAGGGGCGCCGACCTGATCATGGTCGACGTCGCGCTCTCGGTGGCCGATCTCGTCGGCGCGCTCGAGGCCGAGCGCATCCGCACCCCCGTCGTCGCCTGCGGCGCGGGGGCGGACACCCGCGGCGCGGTGGACGCGATCCGCGCCGGCGCGAAGGAGTACATCCCGCTGCCGCCCGACGCCGACATGATCGCGGCGATCCTGGAGGCGGTCGCCGCCGACCAGGCGGCCTTCGTATGGCGCGATCCCGCCATGGAGAAGGTCGTCAAGATGGCCGAGCAGGTGGCGCGCTCGGACGCCTCGGTGCTGATCACCGGCGAGAGCGGCACCGGCAAGGAGGTGCTCGCGCGCCACCTGCACCAGCGCTCGGGACGGCGCTCGAAGCCCTTCGTGTGCGTGAACTGCGCGGCGATCCCCGACGCGCTGCTCGAGAGCGAGCTGTTCGGCCACGAGAAGGGCGCGTTCACCGGCGCGGTGGCGCGGCGCATCGGCAAGTTCGAGGAGGCGAACGGCGGCACGCTGCTGCTCGACGAGATCTCCGAGATGGACGTGCGGCTGCAGGCGAAGCTCTTGCGCGCGCTCCAGGAGCGGGTCATCGACCGGGTCGGCGGCGGAAAGCCCGTGCCGGTCGACATCCGCGTGCTCGCCACCTCGAACCGCAACATGGCGGACGCCGTGCGCGCCGGCACCTTCCGCGATGACCTGTTCTACCGCCTCAACGTCGTCCACCTGCGCCTGCCGGCGCTGCGCGAGCGGCCGGGCGACATCATCGAGCTCGCCCAGCACTTCGCCCGCAAGTACGCGCAGGCGAACGGCCTGCCGGAGCGCGGGCTCTCCCACGACGCCAAGCGGGTCGTCCTCAAGAACCCCTGGCGCGGCAACGTACGCGAGCTCGAGAACGCGGTGCACCGCGCCGTGCTGCTGGCGTCCGGCGCGGAGATCGGCCCCGACGCGCTGATGACGCCCGAGGGCGACGCGCTCGGCGCCGAGCCGGACGCCGCGACGCGTGCGGCGCGCACGGCGGAGGCGGTGACCCGTGCGCTCGTCGGCCGCACGGTGGCGGAGGTCGAGCAGGACCTGATCCTCGACACGCTCGACCATTGCCTCGGCAACCGCACGCACGCGGCCAAGATCCTCGGCATCTCGATTCGCACGCTGCGCAACAAGCTGAACGAGTATACCGCCGCCGGCCTCGCCGTCCCCGAGCCCGGCCAGGCCCGCGCGCCCATGAGCGTCGGCTGACCCGCTCCCGCCCCATCGGGGCGGGGACGGCGAGCGGAGCGAGCCAGGGGCGGGGTCCCGCGGCTCGACGTCTGCCGAACCGGGCCTGTCAGTCCACCCGCTCGCCCGGGTAGACCCCCCAGAGCATCTCCTGGCGGAGATAGCCCGGGATCTCGGAGCGGCCGGGCCCGTCCGCCACGACGCGGCACCAGTCTCCGGAGCACAGCTCGACGCCGACCACGACGCCCGGCTCGAGCCGGGCCAGGACAGCGGCCTCCTCGCTCTCGCGGGCGCGCAGGTCGAGCGGGTCGCCGCCGCGCTCCCAGGGCGCGACGAGGGCCGTGCGCCTGCCGGAGAGCAGCGAGTGCCAGACCCAGCCGTCCTCCCCGTCCGAATCGCGGATGCGCCGCCAATTGTCGAACTCGGCGATGATCTCGACGGGAAGACCCGCCCGCTCGAACACCCAGCGGGTGACGTGGTCCTTCGACGGCCCCGCGCGCAGGTTGACCTTGTCCGTCTTCAACGAGACATAGCGCGGCAGCGGCAGCCGGGTCTCGGGTCCGATCGTGGTCTGGGCGGGGGCGGAAACCGGAGCGACGACGAGGGCGGCGGCGAGCGCCGCGGCGGCGGGGACGACGATACGCGTGGACAAGGGTCCAACTCCCGTCGGATTGTGTTTGCGCACGCCTCTGGTACAGAGGCTTCCGGGGCGCGTCTCGCACGCGCCCGTCGAGTCAAATCGCCGGCTTCCGGTTAAGACCCGGTGAACGGTTCGGCCCGAAATCGAGGACAGCGATGCCCGCGCGCAAGAAGCCACTCGTCGTCGTCACCCGCAAGCTGCCCGACGTCGTCGAGACGCGCATGCGCGAGCTCTTCGACACGCGGCTCAACGTGACGGACGCCCCGCTCTCCCAGGCCGAGCTCGTCGCCGCCGTGCGCGAGGCGGACGTGCTCGTGCCCACGATCACCGACGAGATCGACGCCGCGGTCCTCGCCCAGGCCGGCGAGCGGCTCAAGCTCGTCGCCAATTTCGGCAACGGCGTCGACAACATCGACGTCGGCGCGGCGCTCTCGCGCGGCATCACCGTGACGAACACGCCGGGCGTCCTCACCGAGGACACCGCCGACATGACGATGGCGCTCATCCTGGCGGTGGCGCGCCGGGTGGCGGAGGGCGCGCGCGTCATCCCCGAGGAGCGCTTCGAGGGCTGGTCGCCCACCTGGATGCTCGGGCACCGCATCACCGGCAAGCGGCTCGGCATCATCGGCATGGGCCGCATCGGCACCGCGCTGGCGCGGCGCGCCAAGGCGTTCGGCCTGTCCATCCACTACCACAACCGCCGCCGCGTCCCCGCCGCGCTCGAGGAGGAGCTCGAGGCGACCTGGTGGGACAGCCTCGACCAGATGCTGGCGCGCATGGACGTGGTCTCGGTCAACTGCCCGCACACGCCGGCGACCTACCACCTCCTCTCGGCGCGCCACCTGCGGCTGCTGCGCCCCGAGGCGATCGTGGTCAACACCGCCCGCGGCGAGATCATCGACGAGAACGCCATGGCCCGCCTGATCGAGCAGGGCGCGATCGCCGGCGCCGGCCTCGACGTGTTCGAGCACGAGCCCGCGGTGAACCCGCGCCTGATCAAGCTCGCCCGCCAGGGCAAGGTGGTGCTCCTGCCGCACATGGGCTCGGCCACCCACGAGGGCCGCGTCGACATGGGCGAGAAGGTCATCGTCAACATCCGCACCTTCATGGACGGCCACCGCCCGCCGGACCGGGTGCTGCCGTCGATGCTGTGAGGGATTTCGGGGCGGTGACGAGGATCAAGCCTTCCCCCCCGCCCCGAGCAGCCGCATCGCGTTGAGCGTCACCAGCACCGTCGCGCCGGTGTCGGCCAGGATCGCGGGCCACAGGCCGGTGATGCCGAGAAGCGTGGTCACCAGCAGCACCGCCTTCAGGCCGAGCGCGACCGCGATGTTCTGGCGGATGTTCGCCATCGTATCGCGCGAGAGGCGGATCATGCGCGCGACGTCCAGGACGCGGCCCTCCAGCGCCGCCGCGTCGCCGGTCTCGAGCGCGACGTCGGTTCCGCCGCCCATGGCGATGCCGACGTCGGCCGCGGCGAGCGCGGGCGCGTCGTTGATGCCGTCGCCGACCTTGGCCACGGTGCGGCCGGCGGCCTTCATCTCGCGCACGATGCGCATCTTGTCCTGCGGCATCAGCTCGGCGCGGGCCTCGATGCCCAGCGCGGAGCCGACGCGCGCGGCCGTCGCGGCGTTGTCGCCGGTGAGCATGACGGGCGCGACGCCGAGCCGCTCGAGCGCCCGCAGGCCGGCCTCGGCGTCCGCGCGGGGCTCGTCGCGCACCGCGATCAGGCCGGCGGGGCGCTCGGCGACGAGGAGGACGACGACGGTCTTGCCCTCTCCCTCCAGCGCCGCGATGCGCGCGCGGGTCGCCCCGTCGAGGGGCGCGATGGCGCCCGCCGCCTTCGGCGCGCCGAGGAAGAGCGCGCGGCGGTCGAGCCGCCCCTTCACGCCCTTGCCGCCGAGCGCCATGACCCCGATCGCCGGTCGCACCGCGATTGCCGCCTCATGCGCGCGGTCCAGGATCGCACGGGCGATCGGGTGGGACGAGGCGGCCTCCAGCGCGGCGGCGTCCGCCAGCACCTCCGCCTCGGTGCCGACGAGCGCCACCACGTCGGTGACGACGGGCCGGCCGCTGGTGAGCGTGCCGGTCTTGTCGATGGCGACCGCGTCGACGCGCCCGAGGATCTCCAGCACGGCCCCGCCCTTGATCAGCAAGCCGCGCCGTGCGCCCGCGGCGAGGCCCGCAGCGATCGCCGCCGGCGTCGAGATCACCAGCGCGCAGGGGCAGCCGATCAGCAGCAGCGCCAGCGCCTTGTAGACCCACTCGCCCCAGGGCGCCCCCACGACGAGCGGCGGCAGCACCGCGACGAGGGCGGCCACGGCGAGCACCGCAGGCGTGTAGACGCGGGCGAAGCGATCGATGAAGCGCTCCATCGGCGCCTTCGCCTCCTGCGCCTGCGCCACGAGCCGCACGACCCGGGCGATCGTGCTGTCCTGCGGCTCGGCGGTCACCCGCACCTCGAGCACCGCGTCCGTGACGATCGTGCCGGCGAAGACGCCGGCGCCCGGGCCCTTCGCCTTCGGCACGCTCTCGCCGGTGACCGGCGCCTCGTCGACCGCGGCCTCGCCGGCGACGATGCCGCCGTCGGCGGGGATGCGGTCGCCCGGACGCACGAGGATGAGATCTCCGGGCACGAGCGTGTCCGCCGCGACGGTCCGCGTCGTGCCGTCCGGCAGCGCGCGCAGCGCCGTCTTCGGCACGAGCGCCGCGAGCGCGCGGATGCCCGCCCGCGCCCGTCCGGCGGCGACGCCCTCGAGCAGCTCGCCGACCAGGAAGAGCAGGACGACGATCGCCGCCTCCTCGGTTTCCCCGATGATGACCGCGCCGACCGCGGCGATGCTCATCAGCGTCTCTATGGTGAAGGGCGAGCCGGCGCGGGCGGCGGACAGCGCCCGGCGCGCGATCGGCACGAGGCCGATCAGCATGGCGAGCGCGTAGGCGACGGGGGCGATCTCGGGGAAGCGCAGACCGATCGGCGCGGCCACGACGAGCCCGGCGGCGCTCGCCAGGGCGAGGCGGGCCTTCGGCGTCGTCCACCATGCGGGCTCCGTCGTCTCGGCGGCGGCGCCCGCATCCGAGGGCGCGATCAGCGCAATCCCGAAGCCGAGCGCACGCACCGCGGCCTCCGCGTCCCCACGCACGTCCTGCGACGCGCGCAGCCGCAGCGTGCCGGCGGCGACGCTCACTGAAACGTCACCCACGCCGTCGATGCGCGCGAGCGCCGTCTCGATCTTGGCGGCGCAGGAGGCGCAGTCCATGCCCTCCACCCGGTAGCGCAGCGTCTCGTCCATCGTGGTGGTCCGCCCGGTTGATCCGATTCGCCAGGCAGGATAATTCCTCTAGCCGCTAGAGCTTCAAGGGGGTCACGAGCATGGTCCTGTCCATCGGGGATCTGTCCCGCCGCACCGGTGTGAAGGTGCCGACGATCCGCTACTACGAGAGCATCGGCCTTCTACCCGCGCCAGCGCGCAGCGAGGGCGGGCAGCGGCGCTACGGCGCGGCGCATCTCGCGCGGCTCGGCTTCGTGCGCCACGCCCGCGATCTCGGCTTCGAGATCGAGGCGATCCGCTCGCTCATCGCCATGGCAGCGGACCCCGGGCGCGCCTGCGGCGAGGCGCACGCCATTACCCGCGCCCACCTCGCCGACGTCGAGGACCGGATCGCGCGGCTCGCGGCACTGCGCGACGAGCTGCGCGGCATGCTCGCCTGCGACAACGGCACAGTGGCGCAGTGCCGCATCATCGAGGTCCTGGCCGACCACGAGCAGTGCCTGCACGAGCGGCACTGAGCGCCGCGGGACCACGCCTTCGCAAAGAGAACGCCCCGCCGTCCGGGCGGACGGCGGGGCGTTCGTGACGCGTCGTGACGGACGGTTCGTCTCAGCTGGCGAGGCGGCCGCGAATCTGGCCGAGCCCGTCGCGCAGGAAACGCTCGCCCTCGGAGCCGCCGGCCTGCTCGCGCAGCACGGTCTCGGAGGCGGAGACGGCTGCGGCGATGGCGGCGTCGCGGACCTCGATCATCGCCTGCTGCTCGGCGGCGGTGATCTTGTCCTCGGCGGCCTTGGTGCGCCGCGCGACGAAGGCGTTCAGCCGCTCCTCGGCCTCGGCCTGGATGCGCTCGGCCTCTTCGCGGGCGGCCATGACGATCGCCTCGGCCTCCTTCTCGGCGTTGGCGCGCTTGACCTCGTACTCGCGCAGCAGCGACTCGGCGTCCGCGCGCAGCCGCCGGGCCTCGTCGAGCTCGGCGGCGATACGCTCGCCACGCTTGTCGAGGGCCGCGCCGACGCGGTGGAACACCTTGTAGTGCCACAGGAGCCAGATCAGCGCGATCGTGGACAGCGCCTGCCAGAAATAGGTGGAGCCCAGGAAATCCATGTCGCTCTCCTCAGCCCGCGGCCCGGCGGTCGAGCGCCGCGGACACGGTGCCCGGCGCGGGCGCCCGGCCGGTGATGCGCTCGACGATGGCTTCCGCCGTCTCCTCCGCGATGGTGCGGACGTTCGACATGGCCTCGGCCTTGCGGGCGGCGATCTGCGCCTCGGCGGCGGCGAGCCGCTCGGCGAGGTCGTCCTCGAGCGCCCTGCGCTTGGCGTCGGCCTCGGCCTGCATCGCGTCGCGGGTCTTCGCGGCGATGGCCTGGGCGTTCGCCTTCGCCGAGGCCAGCGCCTCGTCGTAGGCGGTGCCGGCAGCCTCCGCGTCGCGCTTAGCCGTCGCCGCGGCGTCGAGGTCGCGCGCGACGGTGACCTCGCGCGTCTCCACGATGCCGTGGAAGCGCGGAACGATCACGCGGTTCATCACGTAGTAGAGCAGCCCGAACGCGATCGCGAGCCACAGGAGCTGCGAGGGGAAGGTGCTGGTCTCGAAAGGCGGGAACGCGCCGCCGCCATGTGCGACGGCCTCGCCCGCGGCCTCCGTGGGAGATGCCATGGCGTCGACGCCCTTTCAATGCGTCCGCCGGGCGTCGATGGCCCGGCGCGACGAGTGCCGTCTGGAGAGCGCCCCCCGCCGCGCGGGAGGCCGCCGGACCGACGCCGCTTACGCGACGAAGAGCAGGACGAGCGCGACGACGAGGCAGAAGATGCCCAGGCCCTCGGCGAGCGCCGCGCCGATGAACGCGCGGGCGAACTGGCCGTCGGACGCCGACGGGTTGCGCAGCGCGCCGGAGAGGAAGTTGCCGAAGATGTTGCCCACGCCGATCGCGGCGAGGCCCATGCCGATGGCGGCGAGGCCGGCGCCGAGGTACTTGTAGGCGTCGCCGGCGGCGGTGATGACTTCGGTCTCCATGACGTACTCCTTGAGCGAAGAGGCGAGAGAAGGGAGGGGGTTGGGACGAGTGCGCCGCCCGGATCGATCAGTGCCCGGGATGCAGCGCGTCGTTCAGGTAGATGCAGGTGAGCACCGCGAAGACGTAGGCCTGCAGCGCGGCGACGAAGATCTCGAAGCCGACCATGGCGAACGTCATCAGGAGCGGCAGCGGCGAGAGCACCGCCGCGGCGCCGCCTGCGGCGAGCAGCGAGACGATGAAGCCTGCGAAGACCTTGAGCGCGATGTGGCCGGCGAGCATGTTCGCGAACAGGCGCAGGCTCAAGGAGATCGGGCGCGACAGGAAGGAGATCACCTCGATCAGGGTGATGAAGGGCAGCAGCCAGCCGGGCACGCCCGACGGCACGAACAGGCCGAGGAAGTGCGTGCCGTGCTTGGCGAAGCCGTAGATCACCACCGTGCCGATCACGATCATCGCCAGCGCGAAGGTGACGATGATGTGGCTCGTGATGGTGAAGGCGCCCGGCACCATGCCGACGAGGTTGCCGACGAGCACGAACAGGAACAGCGAGAAGACGAGGGGGAAGAAGGTCATCCCCTCCTTGCCGGCGGCGTCGCGCAGCATGTTGGCGACGAACTCGTAGAGCGTCTCGCCGAAGGCCTGCCAGCGGTTCGGGATCAGCGCGACGTTGCGCGTCGCGACGCTCATCAGGCCGAGGATCAAGCCGACCACGACGAGCATGTAGAGGCCGGAATTGGTGAGCGCGATAGGCGCGTCGCCGATCGTGCCGAAGCTGACGATCTCCTTGATCTCGAACTGCTCGACCGGGCTCGCCATCGTGTTCCAGTCCTCGTTCAGCGCCGTTCCACGCGGCGGGTCCCGGCCTCAGCGGTTCCCGTCGTCCGGCCCGCCGCGTCCGTCGCCCGGGGACCTACCCGAGCGCGGCTTGCGATTCAACTCCCCCGCGGCACGCATGATGTTCAGCATGCCGGCGCAGAAGCCGAGAACGAGCCCGACGATCATCCCCCAAGGCGACGTGCCTGCGACCTGGTCCAGCGCCCAGCCGACGCCGGCACCCGCGATGACGCCCGCGATGAACTCCGCGGAAAAGCGCAGCGCCTTTCCGAGGCCGGACATGTCGGACGCCGCTCGGGAACCGGCTCGCGCATCGCGATCGCGCCTTGAGCGGGCATCGCCCAGGCGCGTGTCGAGACGGCGCAGCCTCGCGGACAGGTCGGCCTCGTCGCCGGTGCCCGACCCCTCCCCGCCATCGTCGTTCCGCCCTGTGGGATCGCCCATGATCGTGCCAGCGCGGAGCGTGAGATGAAGAAGGGTAGAGCCCCCTGAAGCCGGGCGCACCATATGTGCGGGCCTCCCCCCTGTCAAGGATGCTCGCACTTGCGTTAAGTGCTTGCCTAGCCTGGAGAAATTGCCGGATGCGAGAAATCCGCCGCGCGCGTCCTCGGGCCGGGGAAGCCTCTCACACCGCCTCCGCCAGCCGCTCGGCGCGCTCCAGGTCCACCGAGACGAGCTGGGACACGCCCCGCTCCGCCATGGTCACGCCGAACAGCCGGTCCATGCGCGCCATGGTGATTGGGTTGTGGGTGATCACGAGGAAGCGCGTGCGCGTCGAGCCCGCCATCCCGTCGAGCAGGTCGCAGTAGCGCTCGACGTTGGCGTCGTCGAGCGGGGCGTCGACCTCGTCGAGGACGCAGATCGGCGAGGGGTTGGTCAGGAACACGGCGAAGATCAGCGCCGTCGCGGTCAGTGCCTGCTCGCCGCCCGAGAGCAGCGTCATCGTCTGCGGCTTCTTGCCCGGGGGGCGCGCCAGGATCTCGAGGCCGGCCTCCAGCGGATCGTCCGAATCGACGAGCGTCAGCTCGGCGGTGCCGCCGCCGAACAGCGTCGTGAACAGCGTCTCGAAATGCCCGTTCACGACGGTGAAGGCGGCCAGCAGCCGCTCGCGGCCCTCCTTGTTGAGGCTCGCCACAGCGCCGCGCAGCCGCCGGATCGCCTCGACGAGGTCGTCGCGCTCGGCGGCGAGCGAGCCCTTGCGGCCCTCGACCTCGGAGAGCTCGTCCTCGGCCCGCAGGTTGACGGCGCCGAGCCGCTCGCGATCGCCCTTGAGCGACAGGAGCTTCGCCTCGGTCTCCATCGGCTCGGGCAGCGTGTCGCCGGGCTCGATGCCGGCGAGCGCGTGCAGTCCGGAGACGTCCGTCTCGAAGGCGTCGCGGATCGCCTGCAGGACGGCCTCGAGCCGGGTCTCCAGCGCCTCGCGCCGCGCCTGCGCTCCGGCGGCCGCCTCGCGTGCGGCGGAGAGCGCGTCGAGTGCCGCGCGCGCGTCGCGATCCGCCTGCGCCGAGACCCGCTCGCCCTCCGCGAGCCGGTCGGCGGCCTCGCGGCGGGCGGCCTCGGCGGCCTCGATCTCCGACAGGAGGCGGCGGCGGCGCAGAGCGAAGTCGTCGGGTGCCTCGCGCAGGGCCTCGAGCTCCTCGCGCGTCGCCTCGAGCCGCTCGGCGATCTCCTCGACGCTCTCCCGCGCCCGGGCGTCGCGGGCGCGCCAGGAGGCGATCTCGGCGACGAGAGCCCGGCGACGCTCCTGCGCGCGCTCCCCCTCGCGCACCAGGCTCTGCAGCGCCCCGCGGCGCTCGGAGGCCTCGGCGCGCATCTCGGCGACCCGCGCGCGGGCCTCGGCGAGCGCCGTCTCCAGCTCTGGCGCGGGGGCGAGGTCGTCGAGGGCGGCGCGGGCGTCCTCCACCCGCTCGCGGGCCTCCTCGAGGCTCTCGGCGACGCGCTCGGCGGCGTCCGCCAGGCT